>NZ_JAWJTF010000146.1:0-19729 GCF_048836525.1 Nostoc sp. CALU 546 | reverse complement strand
ATCGTTATTAATCTGCGATCGCGCTCAGTAAATTAAGATGGAAAAATTACATTGAAAATATTCATATAACCCTATATTGTTATGTTATGACATATTAAAGTAGTTAAATAAACCCGATAACTAGATAGCAATATCTAGTCAATAGCACCCACCTATTCACAGGAGATGCTCTATTAATTGGGTGGTGTAGTAGTGGATATTCTATTTAGATATTTTTGCTTGAAGAACAGTTTAATTTTTAGGAAAGACTATTTATGACAAACCAACTTTCTACTCATCTGCAATCAATCAAGGCTGAGACACTCAAGCAGTGGCTAGACCATAACCAAGCGATATTAGTAGATGTACGGGAGCCTTCAGAATACGCCGCAGAAAGGATTCATGGAGCTAAATCTGTTCCATTGTCTCAATTTGATATTAACCAGATTCCCGTTGAAACAGGCAAAAGCCTAGTGCTGTGCTGCCAGACTGGAAATCGATCTGCTCAAGCTGCTAAGAAACTCTTAACCAATGGTGTAGAAACAGTAATTAATCTGGAAGGTGGGCTAAATGCTTGGAAGCAGTCGGGCTATGCCACTCAGATTAATATAAATGCCCCCATTAGTATGTTTCGGCAAGTACAAATTGTTGCTGGTTCACTTGTTTTTGTCGGTACAATTCTAGGAGCATTTGTATCGCCTTGGTTTCTAATTCTTAGCGGCTTTGTCGGCACGGGGCTAGTGTTTGCTGGGGTATCAAATACCTGTGCGATGGCTGCTTTACTAGCAAAGTTACCCTATAACCAACGTGGACAGTCGTAGTCATCGAAATTTTGATTATTGTTAAATGTGTAGCCGTCGAAGCAGATTATTTAAAACCAACCAAATGGGATTCGATTGGCGGCTCCAATGGTAACGCCAACCAAAGCCAAACGTACAGTAACCAAACAAGTCCAGGGATGACGACTGCTAAAGCAACTGTGACAATCCGTACTCCTTGAACTGGCAGTTTCCATCGCTGTGCAATTGCTGCACACACTCCTGAAATTACTTTGTGGCGACGACTACGGTAAAAAGGTATTGTTGTTTTCCCTGAAGTATTTACTTTTGTGCGTGATGGATTAAGTTTTACAATTAAAGAACTAATCAGTCCTATAGAACCCAAAATAGCCGATGGGATGGTAAAAATCGCCAGCCAGTGGGCAAAGAACATCCCTGTAACTAGTTCTCCTAGCCAGGAAGAGTTAGGACAACGAAAGATGATCGCTTCTGACTGACAACTAAAGCGTTCAGCTAAACCCATTCCTCCCCAAGTTAGTAGGAGGGGTAAAATCCCGTAGAAGATGATTATGCCAAGCAAAACAAAGTGCCAACGAATTGAAAGCGATCGCCAAATTGCAATCGATGAAAGCGCTGGGCCAACAAACAACAGTATCAAAATCAAAGGATAGTAAATCATTTATAGATTTCCTTCGATATGTTTTTTTGATTTAGATTGATTAACTCGTTGAGGTCGATTGAGTAACTTTAATAGTTCAAACCAAAGCAGAGCGATCGCCCCACCGCCTAAACAAATTGCTAAGTCGATTGGGTGTAAAAAGGAGAAGCTAAACAATTGACGCAAGAAGGGAACATACAAGACGATCGCTAGAAAAGCCAGTCCCCCACCAATCACCCACCAAAGGGCATTATTGGGAGATTTCAAGATTTTTAAGCTGAGGCGAGATGAAGAACTTTCACTCAAAATTAGGAATAAATTTGCCAAAATCAACGTCGTAAACGTTAAGGCACGGGCATCAAGTTCGCCTTGTCTGCGATATAGTGCAACTATAAAGATGACGAGAACAATTACCAAAATCCCCACCCCTTGCAGTACTGCCAAACCCAAAGTTTTCCGGCCAAATAATGGTTCTTTGGGGTTGCGGGGAGGACGCTGCATCACCGTTGCTTCTGCGGGTTCGGCTTCTAAAACGATGGAGCAAGCTGGATCGATAATCAAATGTAGAAAGGCAACGTGAACGGGAAGTAATACTAACGGTAGCTTAAACAACACTGGAATCAAAGACATCCCAGCGATCGGAATGTGAATCGCTAGCAGATATGCCATTGCTTTACGGAGATTATCAAAAATTCGTCGTCCCAGTTTCACCGCTTGCACAATGGACGAAAAATCATCATTCAATAACACTAAAGCCGCCGACTCACGGGCAACATCTGTGCCTCGCTGTCCCATCGCAATCCCGATTTGAGCAGATTTGAGAGCCGGGGCATCATTCACACCATCCCCAGTCATAGCAACGACTTCACCCTTGGCTTTCAAAGCATTAACTAAGCGCAATTTTTGTTCGGGAACGGCTCGTGCAAAGATATTTGTACTTTGAATACGTTGTTCGAGTTCAACGTCACTCATCAGATCCAATTCTGCTCCCGTCAGAATGGCTCCCATTTGCATCAATCCAATCTGACGGGCAATAGTTTGAGCCGTTCCAGGATAATCACCCGTAATCATAACTACTCGAATACCTGCGGTATAACATTCTTGAATTGCCGCCGCAACGTTTGGACGCACTGGATCAGACAGTCCAACTAAGCCGATAAATTGAAAAGGAAAGTCATGTTGCTCATCGGGTAAATGATTTGGATTAAGGGACGGATGAGGCGGTAAAAATGGCGGTGGCGCATCAACAAGAGAGGCTTTGGCAACGCCTAACACACGCAATCCTTGATTTGCCATTTCACTGATTTGGGTTGCCATAATTCTCTGCTGTTGGGGCGTGAAATGACAGAGATCCGCGATCGCTTCCGGCGCTCCTTTGGCTGCAATTTCATACTGCTGGCCATCGGCTGACTGCCAAACGTGAGACATTGCTAGTAGATGCGGTGAGAGCGGATATTCTCGCAACAGTATCCAATCGTCATGCAGATGTTCAGTATGTGCGAGATAGCGATCACCTAATTCCTTAAATGCTTTCTCCATTGGATCAAAAGGATCTCTTTGGCTTGCCAGAATGCAGAACTCGACTAATTCATGAACCGTTTCGGGGAGAGACTCTCGTAAATGCAATTCCAAATTATATGGGTGAGGGTTTTCTGCATGGTTATATGCAAATAGCTGTTGCACAGCCATCTGATTCAGCGTCAGCGTCCCGGTTTTATCGACACACAGAACCGTTGCAGAACCCAAGGTTTCCACGGCGGAAGCGCGACGAGCTAAAACGTGTTTCTGAGAAATTCGCCAGGCTCCCAAGGCTAAGAAAATCGTCACGACAACCGGAAATTCGTTTGGCAAAATTGCCATTGCTAGGGTAATACCTGCGAGAAATCCTTTGAGCCAATCTCCTCGCGTGATTCCATAAATAACAACGATTGCCACACACAACAATAAAGCGATGCCAAACAGACGGCTCACCAACCGAGTCATTTCTTGTTGTAGGGGAGTCGGTTCCGGCTTGACTTTTTGCAAAGCGTTACCAATCTTGCCCATCTCTGTTTGAGCGCCCACTGCTTGGACTTGAGCAATTCCCTGTCCTTGAACTACCAAGGTTCCAGAATATACAAAGGGCAACTCGTCTCCCCCTGGACGCGCCATTTTCACGGTACCGGCGGCAGCAACTTTGCGAACGGGTAGGGATTCCCCAGTGAGTAACGATTCATCAGTTGAAAAATTTGAGCATGATAGTACCATTGCATCGGCAGGAACGCGATCGCCTTCTGCCAACACCAAGACATCTCCCCGAACGACTTCTCGCCCTGCAATTCGTTTTCGCTCTCCATCCCGAATCACCAAGGCGCGAGGACTAGAAAGATCGCGCAAGGCTTCTAGGGCGTGTTCCGTCTTACCTTCCTGGTAAAGGCTAATTCCGGTGATGAAGAAGACGAAACCTAGCAAAATCAGGGCTTCCTGTAGATCGCCTAAAATCCAATAAATGATACCACCACCGACTAGCAAGAGGAAGATCGGATCTTGAACGGTTTCCCAAGCGAACGATAAAATACTGCCAGAGCCAGCCGAGGGGAGTTCATTGTAGCCATCCTGTTTGAGCCGAGCGATCGCCTCTTGCTCAGATAAGCCATCCACGGTATTGAGATCGACGGTGGAAACCATAATCTCGCTTTTTCCTATGAAACACAAAAACAGAGCTATTCAACTTGATATTAAATACCAAACTTGAAGAACTCGTGAGGTAATATAAACGTTTATCCTGATTCACTTCCAAACTCGCTTCTTCACCGAGACAGTTCTGAGTGCTGTTACCGGATAGCTAGGGTTTAGCCCGTAACGAGTGCTGTGTAAAAAATTTTCACTGACTGCTAACTCCATCAGTGGTTCGTCCACTTATCTCACTCTCGTGGATGCGGTAGATTGCGATCGCTTCTGAACGTCCCTCAGCATCAATCCAAGTTCGATTGATCGCAGGTGAGAGCGTTGTATTGCGCTCTTTGATCAAGTGCATTGCGCGATCGATGTCTGAATGCTCGGTGAGGCGTGAGGCTCGACCATTCACAATCACGCTGCGCCAATGAAGGGGCCCGTGAATTTCTTCAACCTGTAGGCAGATTTCTGGATTCGCATCTATGTCGTGAGTCTTCATGCCGACCGTTGTAAACAGGTAGATGTCCTCTTCTTCAAGATAATAATACATTGGCATCACGTAGGGTTTGCCTTCGTGTACGCAGCCAAGATGACCGTATCCTACTTGGTGTAGTAGTTCATGTATTTCTTTTGAACTCATTTCATCAATATCTAACATTAATATTCTCCTAAAGATTCAGTTGATTGATAGTGTATTAAAGAGAAATATTCTCCGCCTTACATCTGTTGTTAGATAGAGTAGATATGTGAAAACTGAAATAATTCATAATTAAGAATTCATAATTTCAAGACGCTTCCAAACTTGCTACCGTTGCGCTATCAATGGTAAGTCCTAAACTATCCACTATCCTGTTGACCAATGAATTAAAAATTCATTGGGGGCTGCTGTAGAGTCTTTTTAATTATGAATTAATAATTATAAATTAATAATTATTTGGACATTAGACCAGATGCTGCAAGCGACTCAGACGCTTTGAGTAACTTTTCATCACCTCTACGGCAAACATGGGTGTTTCCTGAACAGCAAAGAGAAACTCTTCCTCATTAAGGAAAACCAGTTTGGTATCTACCTTGGCGATCGCTGTATAAGTTCTATTTTTAATTCCTACAAGTACCCCGACATCGAAAACTTCCCCCGTATCAATGGTTTCTACAATCTTGCCATTGACTAATATATCTATCTCTCCTTCGAGAATCCCATACATTTCATCACCAGGCTGTCCTTCTTCAAAGATGACTTGGCCTGCTGAAAATACTTTAGGGTCGGATTGTTTTTGAAAGATACTGACTGTTAACACAGGACTTAGCATTAGAGCAACCCCAAATTATTTTTTTTTAAACGAAACCTTTATATAACGTCAGTTCGGGTTAAGAACTCAAATTTGATTACTTGGACGAAAGAATAAGGCTTTCACCCTATCCAAACTAACGACATAATCAAAGTTTCAGCTTATCCCGATCTCAGGTTTATATAGCTTTAGGCGAACCCAGAAAAGTACACTACTTTTTGTCGATTAACTCTCGAACTTCGCAAATTTTCTGATTAGCTGCCTGACATATCATTAAATCAGAAAGCATCAAATCCTTCTTGTATCTTGCTAGGTAAATAAGTTCAGTTTTCTCTACCACTTTTGAATGTTTTATGAGGATTTGTATAAGTTATACATCAACTAAAACATTTACTCAAACATAATATTTGACGGCAAAACTTTATACTTATTCTTGTCAAAATAAGGTAATATTAATATCTAGAAAAGGAAGTGTCCAATATTGGCGGCTATAAAAGGACACTCACCATGACCTACTCAGATTTCTCTTTGAATCGATAAGCCTAACGTTATGGCAACTCTTAGAGACACTCCGCGATCGCTTACCGCTTTCATACAATGAGTTAATTGTTGCATTGTTGCATTGTGTATTTGTTGGATTAACCTCTTGTTTACTAGCTGTATCGTCACTTCTGCTGCTTCCAAACCAGGTTGTACTCTCTCTCAACAGTCACCAGCAATTTTGCCTGCAACGAAGATAAATAAGGTTTAGCTTGTTTCCCCAACCCCTGCAACAGCCAATCCACAGCCTCGTCACGGGTCGCCACTTGATGCAACTGCCGTAACCTCAAACATAACTGCTGCATGAATCTACAATCTTCATCAAATAGTTCCAGTAACTTCAGGTGTTCGATTTTTACAGTGTAGTCACCATCCCAGGTTTGAACTGTACAGCTATAGTCTCCAACATGGCTGACTACGCCCCAATAACCCGCTTTACCTCTCAAGTCTGGATTATCTTTGGGCAGAAGAACGCATATCTCCCCAACGTGGTAAGGATTGGGTACTTTCGTCCTTTCGCGTATCCTATCCACAACGTCTTTCACTATGCGACCGGATGGAATTTTATTGCCAGCTTGCTCTACTGCCTGTTGCCATACATCCGCTTGCACAGCCGGTTCCAACTCGGCTTTCGCCAAAAAGCGCAATTGTCGTTCGTTGGTCGGCATTGGAATTTGCCGACCAATGGTCGGCAAAAACTTTTGAAGATTCTCATAAACCACAGTAGCCGAAATCTTTAAGTACGCTGCATCACGACTATAATTGAAGCGATCGCGGCAGTATTCTTCAAAAGTACGATGCGTGGAACGGTACAGGCGTCTGTCCCTCAACTCCATCAGCGCCTGTATCCTTTTAACAGGTTGGGGTTTTTCATTGCTTTTTATATTTTGCACTGATGAAAGAATACTTTGACGAAAATCAGTCCAATACCACAGTTAACAAGAAAGACTTCAGTTGTCAGGAGCCTGAATTCAATTCTGACTTCTGACAACTGACAACTGAATTCAATTTCAGCTTATTCTAGAAAATACCCTCTTCAGCACATGGGTAAAACAACGGCTAATGCTTGATTATTTAACGGCGGGTATTATATTTTGGATGACTTTGTTTGGAGTACAAGAGTCGTTGTTAGAATTTCGCCTGGGTTATCTCGGTCGCTACTGGTTTCTTGCAATTAGTGCTAGCTTACTCCTGAGCTTTTTGCTCTCTGCCCCAATTACTATCACGCTAATCATTAAATTTGCGGTAGATCCGTTTACTTTCCCAGGTAATGTAATTCTCTCAGGAATTGCTGCGGTAATCTTTGGTGTGATTCTTACCCTGGCGCAGTGGTTGATACTTCGTTAATCCGAAATGACACCGAGAGTTTTTGCACTGATCAATACAGTTATTGGAATTCTCGTCTACTTCCTATTGGTATGGCTCAATGAAGGTACTCTGGAGTGGAGTGGTAATCCCTTTAGCGGCTGGAAAACTGTCCTCATCTTTTTAGCTGGTGGTGCGATTACCGGAGCAGCCACTGGTAAAGCCTTGGATTTTTATTGTGAGCGAGTCGAACAGCGATTAATTCAGCTTGAGAGAGAAAGAGAAGAGAAAGAAAGACTCAGAAGAGAAAAAATAGAAAACGAAATATTTGAAAGGAAAAAGCAAGAAAGAGAGGGGATGGTTCGCTAGAGCGAGAAACCCCATACATAAATTTAGGGCTGCTGAAACAAGAACCGGAGGCAGAGCGTTTCGCCTGTCCACCGCAAACACAGACAAATTTCTTAATGCTCCTCCAAAGTGAAACTATTAACCCTCTATTATCAGACTAAAATGAGTCCAAAGCACAAAATTACTCTGACTTTTATCCTTCTTTAGTAGTACAGGAGAATTTTTGTGTAGCCAAGGGACTTATAGTAGCCAAAATCTCATTGAGACAAAGAGGCAGCGCGGTCTTCTGCCTTTGGGAGCTATATCTGCATGGTATTTATTGAACTCTTGGAGCGCGATCGCAATCTCAAAGTTTTCTTGTCTTTTAACCATTTAATATCAAGCAGATAAATGTTATTCGCTTAAATTCAAGATCAAAATCATGATTTTAACTTGCTAAGGGAGTCCGAAATTAGCAATTCTGACAAAAGAAAGTTTTATCGCAAAAAACTACTTCTGTCAGTAATTAGCAACGCTGTCAGTAATAGTACAAGCAACTGCTTTCAATGAAGAACGATTGTCTCTTGTGTTTCCTGTGTGTTCCTGATTTAGCTGAGTTTCCCTAATTTCTATGAGTTACAAAAAATACATTGCTGGCATTCCAAACATTGCCAAACTAAAGCTTACAAGCAAAGGCAGTATCCGCGATCGCAACCTACAGATACCGGATACTGCTAACTTAAACACCTATACTAAGGCTTGAATACTTAACGAGCGCCATGCAGACTTAGTTGGTTGGCTGGTTGTGGTTAAAAAATATCACTGATGACTAATAATTACTATTGACAGTAACTTTCAAGCGTAAAAGTAGAATATCGAATGCTAGAGGATAATACAGCGAGATTTGCTTTAAAAACTGAGCTTTTATTACGTATAGAGAAATTGGGACTACAGCAAAGCCTATTTCCAAACTCTGACGAACTTATTGATCAACTTGTACAACAGTTAGAGAGCATAAGTCCTATTCCGCAACCACTTCAGCCTAATCATCTTCCTTCTCTATTAGGTAACTGGCAATTAGTGTATGCATCTGCTGGGACAATCGTCACACGGCAGATTGCATCAATTCCAGATTTTGGGAGTGCAATCAAAATTAAACGCGTGTGGCAAACATTGACTAGTGACAGCAATACCAGAAAAATCTCAGCCTCCAATAGCGCCCAGCTTGAATTACCCATTTTAGGGGAGTGGCAGTTACAAGCTAATGGACATTGGAAATGGGGTACGGATGAGAAAACTGCCACAGTGTCCTTTAACTCATTTTCCATACAAGCAACAAAACCCTTTGGGCTATCTAATTGGAGTTTTCCTGAGTTGAAAATACCAGTATTAGAATTTCTACAGAAAGAAGCTTTATGGATAACCTCCTACTTAGATCGAGAAATTAGGGTCGGACGAGGTGCAACAGATAATTTATTTGTATTTTGTCGTGATGTAAAGCCCTCAACTTAGTCCTACCAAAGAAGTTTCACTCAATGAAGTTAATTAAAAGCAAAATTTAAAATTGAGATGAAAAAATACAATATTTTTCTTGTTTTTTGCCAGCAATTAGCTTTCATCTTTTATGTGTTATTATCTTCGTCTGCGATGGCGCAGATTCTTCCAGATAAAGCATTACCTGTCAATTCTCTAGTTACTCCACAAGGTGATATCAGCAATATTAATGGAGGAACGCAAGTAGGAAGCAACTTATTTCACAGCTTCGAGCAATTTTCTCTATCCACAGGTAGCACTGCCTACTTTAATAATGCCTCAAATGTTCAAAATATTATTAGTCGAGTAACTGGTTTATCCATTTCTAAGATTGATGGTTTGCTGATGGCTAACGGCAACGCTAACCTGTTTCTAATTAATCCTAACGGGATTATTTTTGGTCCCAATGCTGCCCTAAACATTGGTGGCTCGTTCTTAGCTAGCACTGCTAACAGGATTAACTTTGCTGATGGCAGCCAATTCAGTGCAAAAACTCCACAAAATCAACCCTTATTAACAGTGAGCGCACCTATTGGCTTAGGATTTGATGGTAATCCAGGCGCAATTCAGGCTCAAGGTACAGGACACAATCTGACTCTCAATGACCCATTCTCACCATTTACTAGAACCATTAGCTCAAATGGCTTGCGTGTTAAACCAGAGAAGACTTTAGCTTTAGTGGGTGGTGACATAGCTTTAGAGGGAGGAAAGCTGGAGGCAAGTGGAGGGCGGATTGAGTTAAGTAGTGTTGACAAAGGAATAGTACGTATTAATACAGCTTACAGTGGTTGGACTTTAAGCCATGAAGATGCAGTTAGCTTTAAAAATATTCAACTATCTCAACAGTCAATAGCAGATGTTAGTGGCTCCGATAGTGGTTTTATTCAAGCACAAGGTGCTGATGTGGAACTAGCAAGTGGCTCAATCTTTTTGATTCAAAACCAAGGGAATAAATTATCCGGTGACATTATTGTAAATGCCTCAGAAGAATTGAGAATAATAGGAACTTCTCGGAATGGAGTAATTCCCACTAGCTTAGTTAATGAAACTATAGTAGGAAATGGAGGAAAAATTGAAATTTCAACTCAAAATTTAATTCTCCAGAATGGAGCAGCAATAGTTGCTAAAACCTACGGTGCAGGTAGGGGAGGTAATATCATTGTGAATGCTTCCGAATTCACTCAAGTTGCTGACGGTTCCTCTTCCATTCTTCAGCTACCTAGTAATATCATTACTGCAACCTTTAGCTCTGGAGATAGTGGCAATCTTACGCTGTCTACGAAAAATTTGTCTGTAGAAGATGGCGGAGAAGTCCTAACTTCAACTTTTGGTACTGGCAAAGGTGGTAACTTAACAGTTAATACTGCTGAATCTACTCAAGTAATTGGGTACTTATCGGGGGCTTCAGAGCTTTCTAGTACTATTCTTACTAGAGCTTCTGGCTCTGGTAATGCAGGCAACCTAGCCCTTTCAACAGGAATTTTAAGTGCCAAAGATGGAGGTATTATTGGTTCTTTAACTCTTGGAAGTGGCTCTGGAGGAGATGTAACTGTAAATTCTAAAAACTCTATAGAACTTGTTGGAGTAGTACCAAATGTCTTTACTCCAAGCTCTTTGGCTACTGCAACTTTTAGCAGTGGTAATAGTGGAAAATTAACAGTTAATACAAAAAAGTTAACAGTTAAGTATGGCGGAATAATTAATACTTCTACTCGCTCAACTGGGAAAGCTGATAGCCTTATTATTAATGCTTCTGATTCTATAGATATAATAGGTAGAGTTCCAGGCGCTGTAAATCCCAGTCTCATCAATTCATCTGTTATTGATTCCAATAAAAGTTTTCAAGAGCTATATCTGCTGCCTTCAGCATTGAGAGGGGATTCTGGAAGCGTAACGATTAATACTAACGAGTTAAATATTGCAGATGGCGCATTAATTAGTGTCAAGAATGATGGTTCTGGCAATGCTGGAATAATTAATATTAACGCTGATGCAATCCATATTTCAAATTACGGTGGTATCACAGCAACCACTGCTATCGGTCAGGGGGGTGATATTGATATCACCTCAAAATTCGTTCGATTAGACAATGGCATTATCTCTGCAACTGCTGGACAACAAGGCGCTAATGGTGATGGTGGAAACATCACTGTAGACACAGATGTTTTATTTAGCTTGGAAAATAGCACTATCACAGCCAACGCTTTTGAAGGACGCGGCGGGAATATCTGGATAAATGTTCGTGATGCATTCCTTTTCTCTCGGAATAGCCTAATAGAAGCCAGTTCTGAATTTGGAATCAATGGCACAGTTCAAATTAATGGACTTGCCATTGATTCCAGGGGCATTAAAGCAGCGCCAGAAGTCGTTCAAGAAACTCCTAAAATATCATCGGGTTGTGCTGCACAGTCAGGCACAGGGACAGATATGTTAACTGTGGCTAGCAACAGTCCACCACCTAATTTTGACGAATATTTAGATAGTCAACCTATCTGGCAGAGAAATTTTATTTCATTTGAGTCCATTAAACATTCATCTGAATTAAATTTGTCAACAATTAAAGAGACTACGAAAATTGTAGAAGCTCAAAGTTGGGTAATAGACTCTAGGGGAAATGTCGAATTAGTTGCGACAGCACCTAATCAAGTGACACTTGATAGCTTTTTGTCCACCAGTTCCTGTACATCGCTCAGTTCTGTAGTAGAAGTATTCCCATCACTAGCAACAGAGTAAAGCAATGATTAAATGGAGATATTGCCTAAAATATGCTCTTTTAGGCATTCTAGCCTTGTCAATAGTTCTAACTCGATCATCTTTATTGCTGGCTCAGTCCACCAAAAAAGAAACACATATACAACAGGCTGAACTGCTAACCCAAGTAGGTAGAAAACAATTAAATCAAGGTCAAGCAGCAGAAGCCCTTGACAGTTGGCAACAAGCCACGAAAATTTACCGTCAGAACAAAGATGCCGAAGGTGTTAGTGGGAGCTTAATTAATCAAAATTTTGCCTTGCAAAAGTTAGGTTTACACTCCCAGGCTTGTGAAACACTTTTGGAAGCTCTAAAGGTAAAGAATTTGAACTGTAACCCAACACTATTAGAACCTACCGAATACGAGAAGTCACAACTGACAACAGCAATACACCAGTTAAAATTAACACCAATAAATTTACTGGGATTACAAAGCATGGGGCAAGTCCTACGTTTAGTTGGTAAGCTCAATGAATCTGAACTAGTTTTGGAAGAAACGCTATTATTTGCTAAACAGACATCTTCAGAAAAGGTTAGCGATATTTTGCTGTCATTGGGTAATACAAAACAGTCCATCTATCAACGAGCGCGAGATGAGTACAAATGGGTAGAGGAACCCATATTTAGAGAGACGATCATAGATTCTATTCCACAGAAAGCAGAGGAGTCACTTAAGACATATCAACTTTTAGTAGATCGGACAAGTTTTTCACAAGGAATAAAACTACAAGCGCAACTGAACCGTTTAAACTTATTGCTAGACTTTGATGAATGGCTAACAGATAAACCTAAGCTAAAAGATGCTCATACAAAAGTTAGTCAGCAGATTCAACCATTAGCAAATCTTATATTGCAAAATTCTTCAGCATTTTCTCAATTGTCACCAGAACAATCTATTCAAGCTCAATTAAAATTTGCTAATATTCTAAGTAAAATTCAAAATAAATCGTTGCAATCAGCAGCTATTCAGTATGCTAAATCTGCCTTAAAAACCGCTAAATATATTAACAACAAACTCTTAGAATCTAAAAGCTTAGGCGCTTTAGGTAAGTTAAACACAGAGGAATCACAAATATATTTTAAAAAAGCTTTGAGTTTAGCTCAGTCAATTAATGATGTGAATCTTCTCTATGAATGGCAACAGCAATTAGGGAATTTATATCAGAAACAAGGTAAAACTGAAGCAGCGATTCAAGCTTATGGCGCGACTATTGACAGCATTACACAAATTCGTGGCAATCTCTTGTCTAGCAATTTAGATGCACAGTTTTTCTTTTACGAAAAAGTAGAGCCTGTATATCGCAATTACATGCGACTGCTAGCAGAAAGTCCTTCTCCTAATTTAGAGTTAATACGCCAAACTTATGAACAACTTCAAGTAGCGGAGTTAGAGGATTATCTCAAATGCGGCAAACTCGACCTTGTTGCTTTAAATCAGCTTCAAAAATTGGATGACACCCCAGCAATAATTCACATTATTGATTTGAACAATAGGATAGAAGTAATTGTTCAATCTCCAGGCAACTCCCCTCATCACCACTCCGTTGATTCAAAATTAGTTAGAACTCATGTCAACACCTTGTTAGAAATTCTACAAGATGAAAAACTCGTTTATACTAAGGAACATATAATTACTTCACATTATCAAGTGCTATATAAAGAGTTAATTGCACCTTTAAAAAAATATTTGCCTGACTCCGGTACATTAATCTTTATTTTAGATAAATCTTTCCAAAGTCTGCCAATGAACTTGCTGCATGACGGGAAAGATTATTTAGTGAAGCACTATAGCTTTTCAGAAACTTTGGGTTCTAGAGTCCGAATGCCTAAGCTTTTACAACAAGATCAGATGAAAGCTTTCATCGCTGCTCTGTCTATACCCAGTCCCAGCTTGACAGATTCAAATGCTCCTCCAGGAGCAGAAGCTTTACCCCAAGCAAAACAAGAAGCAGAAGATGTCAGAAAACTAACTAATTCTTCACTTATATTATTAGATAAAGAATTTACTAGTTCTAACTTTGGGCAGAGAATAAGTGAAGAAAATTTTCCTATTGTTCACATTAGTACTCATGGACAATTTAGCTCTAAACTTATACGTACAGGATTTTTAGCTTATGATCGACAAATTAATATTAGAGAGTTTGACAGCTTACTAAGAAATAAAACTCAAGCTAGTTCTGATATAATTGAGTTGTTAGTTTTAAGCGCCTGTCAAACCGCTAAGGGTAATAAAAGATCAGCTTTAGGAATTGCTGGAGTTGCAGTACAAGCAGGAGCAAGAAGTACAGTAGCAACCTTATGGTTAGTAGAAGCAAACTCCACTGTTGAACTGATGGAAGAATTTTACAAAGGATTAAGAAAGGGTTTAACTAAAGCAGAGGCGTTAAGACAGGCGCAATTAGCATTAATGACAAATCCTAAATATGCTCATCCTTACTACTGGGCACCCTTTTTAATCGTTGGTAGTTGGTTGTAAAAATCTATTATTTTTAACCCCTCTTCCACTTTTTTAAACTCAGATGAATTGTTATTTTTTTTCGCTAATTCAGATGCAGTCAAATATTGGCGTTTAGCTTCGTCTGGTAAACCTGCTTCAAAATAGCGCTCACCTAATACTCTATAAATGGTCGGATTTTTACTACCTGCCCTGACTGCCTTATTTAATATTTCAAGGCTTTCATCCAAGAAACCTCTAAATGCATATACAGCATCTATGTCAAGAACAGCTTCATCTTGAGGTAAACCTAGAGAATTGATTTGCTTTACTATATCTAAAACCCGTTTAATTTCCTGCTCAGAAAACAAGTTTACTACAAACGAATCCGCAGTGGGAGGAGAATCTTTTCTATAAGCGATAATAGAGATATTGAATGCTTGATCAAATGCTAATTCTTTTTCTTCTGGAGGGTAAGTAATTCTATTTTTATCTACAGTTTTTTCCCATTCAAACTCATACCCTTTTACTCTCACTTTATAAGAAGTAGCACCTGGAACAGAACGCCAAGCTATGTCTGGTCGAGTTTTCATTAATGAACTGGTATAAGGATAAATAATTTTAGGCTCATCCTCTTCTCCTGTTCCACCTTTTCGGATTAAGCAGACATCTATATTACTTGGATTGCAACTAGAACTAGATGTATCAGTTATTGTACATTTATCAGAAGGAATAGCTCCACTTGATAAATCTAAAATATTTCCTGAACTCAGGCATAAGAATTTTACATAACCACCATTCAAAACTTCTAATCGCTCTCCCTGACAAACTAAACTTCCTGGCTCAAAACGTTTGTCTCCTTTATTCATTACTCTTCCAAGTGGCGGGTTACAGCGAACCTGATTTCTTGTTACTCTTATAAGAGGTACGCTGGCCAAAAGTGGCGCATCTTTAATCAGAAGGATGCTCAAGCAGGACAATACAATAATTTTTCTACTAGTTCTCACTTTCTCTTGCTATTTATATCACTGATTAGCAGATTATCACTTTTTGAGAATACGATCTAGTAAATCTTCTCTCCATATAATAACTTCCGGCAGACCAGATTTACCTAAAATGCATGCTGCTATAGAAATTCTAGCATCATCATTTTTACCTAAAGCTTCTTGGATTTGAGATAATAGGCAGTAAGCATCTATTCTCTGACCATCTAAATCAATCGCTTTTTCCAAATATTTTTTGGACTCACTCAATCTATTTTGCATTAATCTTGACCAGCCCAAATCTTTGTAGAACGAAGCTTGTAACTCCCTATTCTCAGTTTTACTTAAACCTTGTAAAGCTAAAGTAACAGCGGTATTATAATCACCACTTTTATTCTTCAATCTTGATAAAGCTGCAATAGCAAATATAGCTTCATTACTACTTTTAATAGCTAATTTATATTGCTTCTCAGCTAAATCATATTTACCTTGTCCATCATAAAAAAATCCTAACCCGTAGTGTGACTCCCATTTATTAGGCTTTAATTTAAAAATTTTTTCATAAGTATTACTTACGCAAGTATAATCTTGTAATTGCTGACATACTACTGCTAAATTATTATAAGCACTATCATCTTTAGGATTATATTTTATAGCTAGTTCGTAATTATTTCTAGCAAGCTGAGGATCGTCCTTGTTGCGAAATCCTAGACCAAGATAGAAACTGGAGATTGAATAAGTCAAATCAGCTTGGTATTTAACTGCTATCCGAAAATTATTTTCAGCATCCACCAATTTGTTTTCATTGTAAGCTTTCTTACCTTGTTCTAAAAAATAATCTGCTACTATAGGGGATAGTTCAGAATTTAAGTTAATCGCTGTTTGAAAATTTCCTTGAGCATCTATCAAACGATTTTCTTGGTAAGCTTTTTTAGCTTGATTTAGATAATAATTAGCTATAAAAGGGAGAGATATATAGAACAAGCCAGTAACAGTTAAAGCCGCTAAAACAACCGCACCCACCTGAAATGAACTCGATGTGATTACACGATGAAGTTTTGATTTAAATGGTAATTGCTCCAAACCATGCAAAAGGGCTTGTGTAGATAGTGGACGCTTCGCTGGTGCCGGAGCCATCAAATCATCTAGCAAATCTGCAAAGGGTTTTTCAATGTGTCGTGCTTTATTTCTCCAGATAAGTCTTGTTGTGTTTGGGTCTGTTGGCAGGTCGAGTACACGAATTCCAGTTACTAAATATGCTAGCGTTCGCCCTAATGCATAGAAATCTGATTGCGGTACTGCTTGCCCGTTAATTTGTTCTAGGGGAGTAAAGCCAGCAGTTACAAGTACTGTAACTTCATGCTGACCAAGCCCCATATCATTTCCCCCACTTCCACTAACTTTAGCTAGATAGGTACGAGTTACTTCTCGAACTGCACCAAAATCAATTAAACCTAACTGTCCATCAGGTTGAATAATTATATTAGAAGGTTTAATGTCTCTATGAAAAAAACCACTCCGGTGTACTTCATCGAGAATTTTTACTATTTGTGTAAGCCAATTCACAGCCAAAGCTTGAGATATTCTTCCGTTAGCTTCCACCCATTGTTCTAAATTCAGTCCCTCAAATTTCTGCATCACTAAGCAATGCAGAACTATATAACTATTGTTGGGTGTAACAATGAATAAATCGTCTATAACTCTAGGAATCCCAGGATGATTAAATAACTGCAATGTCAGTGTTTCTCGCTCCAGCAAGCTGATTTCCTTGGGTCTTTGCGATCGCAACACCTTCATGACTTTACGAGTGCCTTTATCATCGACTACTTCAAAAATCTCTGTCCTGTAACGGAAGTCTAAAGGGCGTAATGGCTTAATTAACCGAAACCTCTGGTCAATTAGCAGTTCGGTTCCGCAATTAAGGCATCTTTCACTATCGTCGGGATTTTGCCGCTGTTTACACTTAGGATTGATACAATAACCCACACGTTTAAGTTATTAGAATAATTAAGCTGATTTAAAATCATGAACTGCATTTTGAACTAATTTCAAAGCATAGGTGCAAACATACTTTACAACTTGAGGTTCTAAACTCAATAGTACTTCTTTACTATCATTTCTTTTTTGCTCAATTAAAGAACGTTCATATAAAGCCTCTATAGCTTCAAGTACTTCTGAGGTCGTTACCTCACCTTCTTGTCTCGCTTTAAAATTTTTAAGCAATTCGCTCAATGTAATTGAATTCACAGACTCTTGAGCTAGTTCTTCTGTTAAATAGAACATGATCCGTTTCTCTAAAATAGTTAAACGACCTTTCTCTTCAAATAATTCATCTAAGCTCTCTTGTAGTATATCTGTCATCAATACAGTTTGAAAATCTAAAAAATCCTTTACGCTTCCACAAAAAAATCTTTGAATCTTTTCAGCTAGCATTTTTAAAGATAAAGGATTTCCACGATAAGTTTGAATTAAATCCCCCCATTTATCCTCATTAGTTAACCCGTACAAACGAAAAATCTCTAAAGCTTCCTTTCCCAACCCTTCAAGTTTTACCGTCCTAACTGGTTGTCCTTTTTTTTGTAGACGATTAAAATCAATAAATGGTTCACGACTGGTTAGCAGTAAACAACTTTGATGCTGTTCCTCTATGATTCTATTAAAGAACGTCCCATACTCTGCATACTGCCTGCCGTAGGCATTGGAATCGGTATTTCTGTCTCCCTGTAATAACGACTCTGCTGAGTCGATAATCACTAAACAACGATGTGAACGCAGGTAGTCAAACAATTTAGATGTCCTAGCTTGGATGGATTCTGGTAAATCTAGCTCCTGATTTTCTGAATAAGCCAAAATTCTAAGCAGGTCAGCAACTAAATCTGTAAGTAACGGACTATATGAAACTGACTTCCAAATAAAATTATTAAATTCATACGACCCCATACGCAAAGCTTGAACTAATTTAGCAACTAAAGCACTTTTACCGACTCCTGCCGTCCCTACAATTGCTACACAACGTTCTTGAGCTATCAATTCTTTTAACATCGCTAGTTCAGGAGTTCGTCCGTAAAAATTAGATGTGTCAGGCAAATTTCCTGAAAGTATAGGTACACCAGCAGCAGCTTCATTCCATTTTGCTGGTTCCTTGTCAGCTAGTAATATTTGTTTTTCTACAATGCCCCGCAGTCGTTTCTTGGTGACTTTTTCTCCACTCCCTAATATCCCTGTTAATAGTACCCACAATTTAGGTGCTACACGCCTCTGCAAAAGATTAATATCATAGAGACTGTTCTCTGCTATCTCCTTATAATCCAGATCAAGCCAAGCTGATCTAAGCACAATTTTTTCTGGCTCCTCTAGCCACCTCCCTTGTTTCGCAAACACTAAGTCATCTATGGCTTGGATAGCTTCTTTAGCATTCACCTTTTATTAAGCTCCTTTGAATCCTGTTTTATCTTAATTTCACAAAAAAAAAGTACATACTTTTTAGCAGACGCTCCTCTAAAAAGCTTACATAGTCTACTATCTCCTACTTACATATTTTGTTCTTCACAAATCTTAACAATTAGAGTTGTTATTGTATCGTGATACTGCTATTCTAATTCAAGTACGTACTCAATTAAGAAAAGTTCTAGGAGATTACTAAAGCTAATATAATTAGCGGAGGATTAAAAACAACACTTAAAGCCAAAAACAACTCTGAGTAGTCTAAGTAAGCGATGTTTAAGATATCAGATCACTTTCAGTTTTTGAATTTGGCTGTAACAGATGCGTCGTTCAATTTATATCAAACTTAAAGTGTAAAAGCTTTGAGAGCTAGGATAAACAAGCTAATGAAATGAAGGGAAATATGAAAGTGAAAGCGTCAAAAAATCTAAAGGACAAAGCGCCACTAAGGAGTAGGCGCTTTGTCTGTTCGTAAAATCCATCGTTTTTCTTAGAGCGGGTTTGATCTCGAAGGAACAAAAGAAGTTGTCGCTAAAGTTTGGCCACTGGTGCGACTACTAAGTTGCCCGAGAGTTTTTACCGCGCTACCAGATCCATTATAGGGTCTGCCGCTTGGAAAGTCCATTCCCTGCGGTGTGTTTTTGCTGTCGAAATTCATAAATTTTAGGTAAAGTTAAGTTTGGTTAAGAAATATCCCGAATTTTGTAGTTAAAAGCAGTAGTAGCGCGAATAACAGTTACCAGTTATCACTTGGGAGTAGAGTCCAAGATTAGATAACTGATAACTGATGCAACCCCCTCTGAACTTGTCAACCGAGTTATCAGGGGAAAATATTGTGATAAATAGCAAACTCAAGAGCGCAGTGTTAGAGCGCATAGGGTCGAGTGCAACTTTCGCATGGCAATTTTGTGCTGTGAGGAAGGGAAATTTTTGGAATGTCCAGGCTAGAGCAAGAGTTTCGCAGCTTGAAAGAGTTCTCTCCAAGGGATTCCGAGGAGAGAACCGATGAATTCAGCGACAACTGAATATCCAAACAATCTCACGGCTGCGGA
>NZ_JAWJTF010000160.1:0-13735 GCF_048836525.1 Nostoc sp. CALU 546 | reverse complement strand
ACCCCACCCTAACCCTCTTTCAAGGGTAGGTATTTAATAAAGGCGTATTTTTGCAGGTAAAATACTATCTAGCTTTTATCAGCAGAATTACTACGGGTGCAGGAGGGTGAATGCAAGTAGGAAAAAGCGAGGAATTAAGAGAATGGACTAGAAAAGTAATTGAAAAAATGCCAAATCTCACAAAACCTCAAGCTGTTGTACTGGCAATGTGGACTTTTGGGATAGTAATGACCCAATCAAGTGGACTGACAACGGTTTCAGTATTTTTAGCAGAACTACTGGGTAAAAAGGAGAATACTATACGTCAGCAACTGCGGGAATGGTATCGAGACGCAGAAGATAAAACAAAAACTGGTCGAACTTCATTGGATGTGACATCTTGTTTTAGTCCACTACTATCTTGGATTCTAAGTCTTTGGCCTAAAGGTGAAAAACGTCTAGCATTGGCAGCAGATGCTTCAACTTTAAGCGATCGCTTTACTGTATTAGCAATTAGCATTGTTTACCGTGGCTGTGGAATTCCAATTGCCTGGAAAATAGTTGAAGCTACCATTCCTGGAAGTTGGAAACCTCACTGGGAAGAATTATTTCGCCATATAGACAAAACTGTACCACCAGATTGGTTTGTAATTGTCACCACAGATAGAGGGCTTTATGCTGAGTGGTTGTATCAACAAATCTTGAACTGTGGTTGGCATCCTTTTATGCGGATTAACCTTCAGGGGCAGTTTCAAATTAAAGGTACTGTTTCTTGGCTACCTCTAAATACTCTTGTTCGAGAAGTTGGTCAGTCATTTGAGTCATTGGTAACTTGTTTCAAAAGTAACCCGATTGAATGTACATTGTTAGCCCGTCATGACGAGGGCTATGCCGAACCTTGGTTAATTCTCACCGATTTACAACCCGAAGTTGCGGATGCTTGTTGGTATTCGATGCGCTCTTGGATTGAATGTCTATTTAAAGACGGTAAAAGAGGTGGTTTTGCTTGGCATCAAACTAAAATGACAGATACCAAACGAGCCGAGAGACATTGGTTAGCGATCGCAATCGCTACTTTATGGCAGGTTAGTGTTGGAGGTGCTATTGATGCCAATTTGCCTATTAGTAGTTTAGACGAATTACCACAAACCCACGTTGCACGACGCAATTTGAAAAATAGTGTCTTCCATCGTTGTCTCTCATGTTTCCGTCGTGGATTTTTAGTGATTAAGGCTGCCGTTCTTAATCGTCTTCCCCTACCTCAAGGTAGCTTTTTCCCTGAACCTTGGCCTTCCTTGACTCCACAACTCCATGTCTCTCAAATCACCCTCTCTACTGCCTGATTTTTAAATACCTACCCTTGAAAGACCCTAACCCTCCCCTTGTAAAGGGGAGGGAACTGGATTTCTTTTTCCCACCTTTCCAAGGGGGGATTAAGGGAGGTAAAACGCCTGTGGAACAAGCATTTGAGCTTAAGTTGACACCAATGCAATGCCTTGCGCCCCTACCGCTGAACTGGAAACCAGAACGGCGGTGTTAGAAGCTTTGGTAAAAACCACTCAAATCACGAATAATTTCAATAATTAAATTTATGTCAGCAGAAAATTCCACCCCCAAAGCCATCTGGATTCTTACTGAAGAAACAGCCCAAACATCAAGTACAACTAGTGAAACATTGATAAATAGTGGAGCAAGAAGCAGTAGAGATACAGGAGGATTACTGGGAATTGAAACTACTGAAGAAATAGTTGTCAGCCGAAAAAGAGACGAAATAGTAATTACTAGACACAAAGTAGAGGTAACGAAACTCAAGCAAGAAATGAAAGGATTTCTGCAAGCAATGCGGGAAATGCTTGATGAAGCTGATCAACCAGATTCTAAGCTCCAGCTTGATGAGGTAGAACTCTCAGTAGAAGTCAATGGCGAAGGACAAATCAGTTTATTTGGGATTGGTGGTGGGAAAGCAGGGGGAAAAGGAGCGATGACTTTTAAATTCAAGCGGAAATAAATGCTATCTTAATGCCTAATGTAGAAATGTGGTCTAATTTATAGCTGTAAGCATAGCGATCGCACTACATAAACAGTAGGAATAAACTGGCTGTGCGATCGCACAAATTTTTTGAACAACATCTCTGCCAAAGCAGCAAATCATTATTGAAGTATAAAATTTTACTTAAAACATTAAGACTCTGAATTCTGACTTTTAGTATTAATTTTTCCAACAAAAACAGTATTATCCCTGTAGTCATAACGGGTGTATTTAATTAAAAGTGGCTTCATATAGTTCTTATTTGCTTACAAACTAGATTGTATTTAAGTGTAAATACAGTAGTTCAAATATATTAACCTTTACAAAATCAGTATTATTCCTGTGGTCAGAATGGGGTTACTCAATGGAAAGTGGCTTCATCTACTCTTGACATTTTTATGTCTTATTTCTCGAAAGATGGTTATAAATCTCAGTAACAGTAAATAGATTAATAAGAATTTACGAATTTACTAAGATTTGCTCATCTGAAAATAACGCTACTGTCGTTGAGTTTCACCACAAACCTAGATGTAAACTGATGTATCTTAAAATACAAAAGTTTGATGCTTTTTACTTGATTTCAATTGTGGAAGAACTTTATACGAATTTAGCTTACACGTATCGAATTTAGCTGAAGTAAAAGCAAAATGAGCACAACTCCTATAGGTAGCTACAGGTTGTTCCAGAAACTACATCCGCTATCTCTGTTGGCACAATTAACCAGTCGGCGTGCTACAGGGTGCTTAAGCATATTTACTGGAATAGTTTCTTGGTCAATTTATCTAGAGGACGGTAAACTTACTTATGCCTCCTATTCAGATAAACTGTTTGAGCGGCTTGACAGTCACTTGCGACGCTTAAGCCAGCAAATTCCTGCTCTCAACAGCGCCACTCGCGTGCAAATGCGGCTGATGTTTGAGACGAAGAATGAACATCAATCAATACCAAATGCGGATTACCAAGCTATTTGTTGGTTAGTAAATCAGGACTATATTACCTCTGTGCAAGCAGGAAGCCTGATAGACGAATTAGCAAAAGAAGTGCTGGAATCATTTCTCTGTTTAAAAGAAGGTAGCTATGAATTCAGTCCAGAAAGCTCTTTAGATGAACTACCAAAGTTCTGTCGCCTGGATTTGCGCTTACTTGTTGAACATTGCCAAAAGCAGTTACGAAATCGGCAAAATATCCAGTCATCAATTCCATCTGGTGGCGGTTCTCAAGTTTTGTCTGCAACACAATCATCTCAAGTTCAGCCACAACTGCATATAAAAATTGGGCAAAACTTGCCGATACCAATTAATTTTGATATCCCTGAGAATAATAAAATTACTCAGCCACCTGTTGGCAAAAAACTATATACAATTGCTTGCATTGACGATAGCCAAACGGTTTTGAATTCTATCAAACATTTTTTGGATGAAAACACATTTTCAGTTGTGATGATCAACGATCCAGTAAAAGCTTTGATGCAAATTCTACGGAGTAAACCCGATCTGATTTTATTAGATGTTGAAATGCCAAGCTTAGATGGTTATGAGCTATGTTCATTATTACGTAAACATTCAGCTTTTAAGAATACACCAATCATTATGGTGACTGGGAGAACAGGCTTTATCGACAGAGCAAAGGCTAAGATAGTCAGATCATCAGGATATTTAACTAAGCCTTTTACACAATCAGAATTGCTAAAAATGGTTTTTAAGCATCTTGGTTAATTTAGGAATTAGAATTCAGAATTCTTATAAAAAGCTAATACGTTTAATCTATTTTTTTAGGAGATTTAATAGTGAGCCTGACTTTGCTTGGCACAATTTTAATTGTAGAAGATTCTCCCAGCGAATTGGAATTAATGAGCCATTATCTCAAAGAAAGTGGTTACAACGTAATTAAAGCAAGTGGTGCAAAAGAGGGTTTAGAAAAAGCTGTGTTAGAAAAACCAGATGCGATCGTTACTGATGTAGTTATGCCAGAAATGAGTGGATTTGAATTGTGTCGCTCTCTGAGAAGAAATCCAATTACTGCAAAAGTGCCGATTGTGGTTTGTAGTTCTAAAAATCAAGAAATTGACCGTTTGTGGGCGATGAGGCAAGGTGCAGATGCCTATATAACTAAACCTTACACCCGCGAACATCTCCTACGTACTATTAAATCAGTGGTAATTTAAATCAATGACTAGTACAAACATTACTCTTGCTTCCAAAGCAACCCAAAATAACTTAGCAGATGGTTATCTGAAGTTTCAGCTAAATCAACAAACTACTGCTGTTTTATCAATGAAGCATACGCAAGAAGCTATTCTTGTGCCTGTTGAATCTATTACCTCAATGCCTAATATGCCCCCCTGCATATTAGGATTAATGAATTGGCGGAGTCGGATAATTTGGGTAGTTGATTTGCCAAGAATGCTCAATTTAGAATCCCTAGATTATCGACTGCGACAGTACAATGTGATCGTTATCCAAGTGGAATCATTAGTGTTGGGCTTAGTTGTACAAGAAATAAAAGGTACAACCAAGTTCATAGTTGATGATATTCATTCTCCTATAGGACAAGTGACATCCAGTTTAGTTCCTTATTTATGTGGGTGCGTTGTGCAGCAGGAAGAAATATTACTAGTATTAGATGCACAGGCGATTGTACAGTCTTCTATTCTCCGCAGTGATTAGAGTTTACTACTAAAAAAAAGATTTTTAGTGTCTTATTCACATACTTAGGAGAACTAATTTTATGTTTAATAAAACCAACACGAATCAAGGTAATAGCGCTCAAAATCGAGCATCATTGATTTCATCCCAAAAAACCCTTGGAACTGTAGTAAAGCTACCAACTAAGTTGACTACTGAAAGTACTAATAATTCTTCTTTGAATCAGGGAATTGCTTATTTTACAAGGCTAGGATTGGTTAAGAAAGCGACTATTTTAGCGATCGCAATTGGTACAATACCAGTTTTGGGCATCGGTGCGATCGCTTTTGGTTTTGCCAACAAGTCGATTACTAAGCAAATTACCCAATCTCAACAAGCTGAAGCCACTGGCTTAAGTGATAAAATTAACCGCTTCATGCTGGGACGCTACGGAGATATCCAAGTAATATCAAACTTGCTATTTTTGACAAGTCCTCAAGCTAGTGTCAGTATCACTACTCAGCAAAAACAAGCAGTCCTAGATAGTGTTGTCGAAGCCTACAAAGCTTATGACAGTATTGCTGTTTTCGATCGCCAAGGTAACTTGATTGTGCAATCCACAGGCGAACCCTTGGAAAATCAAAAAGACCGCACCTATTTTCAAGACGCTTTACAAAAAGATATTCCTGTCATTAGCAAGCCGGAAGCAGCAAAAAACACTGGTGTAGTGAGTATTTATCTAGCTGCACCCGTGAAAGAGACAAGGACGGGCCAAACCATTGGCGTGGTACAAGCACGTATGCCCGTAAAATCTTTAGAGGAAGTAATCAAAAACTACGTAGCCAACGGACAACAATACCATTTGCTCGATGCTTCAGGAACAGTTTTCTTGAGTCCTCAAAAGGAATTATTGGGGAAAGAGGCCAAGGGAGAGTATTCTAATTTACCTAAACTCCTAGCAGCCAAAAAGCTAGATAGTTTTATAGAAGTTCCCAAAACTCAGAAAAAACAAGAACTAGTTAGCTACGTACCAGCTAGTAGTATAGATGGCTTACCAGATTTAAACTGGCAGGTACTTTTAGCTACAAATACAGCAACCGTATTTGAGCCGCAAAGACAATTGTTGTGGATTATAGCCATTGGTACAGCAGTGACAGCATTGATTGTAGCTGCGATCGCATCTCGGTTAGCGAAACTGACTACACAACCAATTCTTAATGCCACTGCGGCATTAGCGAAGCTAGGTCAAGGTAAATTTAATACCCGTCTGGAAATTGAAAGAGAAGACGAATTAGGGGTATTGAGTGCAAATATCAACCTTATGGCTGAACAATTGCAGGTCTTAGTTAAGGAGCAGCAACAGGAATTAGACGTTGAAGGGGTAAAATTATTAGCAGATATTACTCTAAGAATTCGGAAAACTCTCAAAACTGAAGATATTTATCACGCAGTAGTCCAAGAAGTTCAGCGATCGCTAAAAACAGACCGAGTAATCATTTATAGTCTGAATCCAGATAATCGGGATGGCGTTGTCGTTGCGGAATCGGTAACTGGTGATTGGCCGAAAATGCTGGGAGTGAAAATCGACGACCCTTATTTTCGAGAACATTATCTAGAAACTTATCACGATGGAGAGGTACAAGCAGTTGCCAATATTCATCAAGACCAAAGCTTGAAAAATGCCGACGGTTACATCCAACTGCTCGAAAAATTTGCTGTCCAAGGTCATTTAATTGTACCGATTCTTGCCCAAGAAAAACTTTTAGGCTTATTAATTGCTCATCATTGCGAAACTCCTCGTGTTTGGCAACAGCCAGAAATTGACTTGTTTCAACAAATAGCAACTCAAGTCGGCTATGCCTTAGAACAAGCCAAGCTACTAGAAGAGATAGAAAAAGTCAGAAATGTAACTGTAAGTGGGTCAGACGAAACACTGCAACAACAACTTTTACAACTACTCAACGATGTAGAAGGTGCAGCCAGAGGCGATTTGACAGTGCGTGCAGACGTAACCGCAGGGGAAATCGGCACTGTTGCCGACTTCTTCAACTCCATTGTCGAAAGCCTCCGGGATATTGTTACCCAAGTAAAACAAGCTGCCATCCATGTGAATAGTGCCATTGGCTCTAACGACGGAGCCATCCGCCACCTAGCAGAGGAAGCGCTTACCCAAGCTGCCGAAATCAACCATACCCTTGATGCTGTTGACCAAATGACCCAATCCATGAAAGCTGTAGCCGAAAGTGCCGAAAAAGCTGCTTTCATTGCTAACCATGCCGCTCACACCGCCACTAAGAGCGGACACGCGATGGATTTAACAGTACAAAACATCCTCTCTTTGCGGGAAACTGTGGGTGAAACTGCCAAGAAAGTGAAACGTTTGGGAGAGTCTTCGCAACAAATTTCTCGCGTGGTTTCCTTGATTAACCAAATCGCGATTCAAACTAACTTGCTTGCCATTAATGCCGGCATTGAAGCAGCGCGTGCGGGTGAAGAAGGTCAAGGATTTGCTGTAGTTGCTGAAGAAGTCGGCGAACTAGCAGTTAGGAGTGCCGCAGCAACCCAAGAAATTGAACAAATTGTTGAAAATATCCAACGAGAAACCAGTGAAGTAGTGCAAGCAATGGAAATAGGCACTACCCAAGTGGTAGAAGGGACTCGAATTGTGGAGGAGGCTAAACAAAGTCTGAGTGAAATTTTGGATGTATCGTCTCAAATTGACTCCTTAGTGCAGTCGATTTCCACTGCAACCGCATCTCAGGTTGAAACATCACAAAGTGTTAGCCAATTGATGAAAGATATCGCTGCCATATCACAACGCACCAGCGATTCTTCTCGCCAAGTTTCTGAATCTCTGCAACAAACTGTGGATATTTCCCAGCAGTTGCAAGAGACTGTCGAGGCTTTCAAAGTTAGTTAAGTTTGTCATTTGTCATTTGTCCTTTGTCCTTTGCTAGTGATGAATACTTCGACTACGCTCAGTACAAGTGACGAATGACCATGCAAATTTTAGATTTTAGATTTTGGATTGAAATAAAAATCTAAAATCCGCAATCTAAAATCCAAAATTGATTGACCAATGACTAAGGACAAAAACTATGCTACAAGACAAAGAATTAGAAATCCAGATGCAGTTTCTAGAAGAAGCAACAGATTACTTAAATACCTTAGAAGGGGTATTGTTGGAAATCGATACTAGTAATCGCATCGATTTGGATAAAATCAATGCTGCACTCCGAGCTACTCATTCTATTAAAGGTGGCGCGGGGATGATGGGATTTAGATCGCTAAGTGATTTATCTCACCGTCTGGAAGATTCCTTTAAAGTTTTAAAAACTAAAAAAAATTCTTTAGAAATTGATACTCAGTTGCAAAGTTTATTGCTATCTGGAGTTGACTGGCTGCGTCAGATTGTAGACTTACTTGCACAAGGGAATGTTGTCGAAGATCAGTGGTTAGCAACTTTTTGTTATCCCATCTTCGATGAGTTGCACGATCGCTTGGGCGACCCCACCCCAGAGGATGCATCAACCATGCTATCTCCAGAAGATGGTCAAGACGTTATTCCCTTGCTATTTGCCACAGAAGTAGAAGAGTGTTTGCAGCGCCTAGAATCTGTATTGGCAAATAGTGAACAGCCCGGATTGCATGAAGAAATTGTGATCATGGCAGCTGAATTGGGTGGTTTGGGTGAAATGCTCCAATTGGCAGCTTTTAGCAAGCTTTGTGAGTCAGTAACACAGCACTTAGAAACTGTAAATAGCGACGGGGAACGCGTTTCCGAAATTGCTCAGTTAGCATTGCAAGCATGGCGGCGATCGCAAGCTTTGGTGCTGACAAATCAACTAGATAACTTACCTACAGAAATTCACTTGGGTGGTTCTACGCAATTCCCAGCACTATTACCAGCAGAAGTAATACCACAACTTCTACCTACAGATGTCCTTGACACAGAAATAGTGTCAACAGCTGTTTGGCAAGCAGAGATAACTCCAGAAACTTGGGTTAAAGACGAAGCAATCGCAGCCAATTTTACATTTGTGGATGCAGAATTCGCCGATGACGTAAATTCTGTCAATGTCACCGAACACAATACAATATTTGCTAAAGAAGATAATCCTCCAGATGCAAGATTTGCTGAAAGCAAAGGAGAGGCAAATGGGGTTGGTAAAGAACGAGAAAGTCATGAAAATAGCGTCCGAGTTCCTAGTAAACAACTAGAGCAAATTAATGATTTATTTGGCGAACTGATTGTTCAGCGGAATGGGTTAAACTCACAACTAGAAAGATTACGCAAACTCGTCCGTAACCTCAACCAACGAGTCCAAGTTCTCGACCGAGAAAACCAGGAATTGCGTATAGTCTCCGACAAAATTTCCACTCAAGCTGCTGGGGTGAGGGGGCGAGATGAAAATAGCCAGCAAACACAAGGCACAGACAGGGAATTTGATGCCTTAGAGATGGATCGCTATAACGATTTAAATCTGCGATCGCAGGAAGTTATGGAAACCATTGTTCAGGTACAAGAAGTCACAACAGATGTGCAACTCAGTGTAGATGATACAGACCATATTGCTCGTAAACTCAACAAAACATCAAAACAGTTACAAACCAAACTAAATCACATCAGAATGCGACCATTGTCTGATTTAGTCGAACGTTTTCCTAGAGCTTTACGCGATTTAAATGTAGAGTATGGGAAAAATGTCCAGTTAAAAATTGAAGGTGGTAACACTTTAATTGAACGCAGCATTTTAGAAGCTTTAAACGAACCTTTAATGCATCTCTTAAGGAACGCTTTCGATCATGGTATCGAAGACTCAGCCACGCGTCGCCTTTTGGGTAAACCAGAACAAGGATTGATTGAAATTACAGCCACTCACCGCGGTAATCGCACTCTCATTACTATCCGTGATGATGGTTGGGGCATTTCTCTGGAGAAAATTCGCACCCGCGCCCTAGCTATGGGATTGGATACTTCTCTACTCGCTAATGCTAGTGATGAAGAACTATTATCACTAATTTTTGAACCAGGTTTTACCACCTCCGAGCAAGTGACAGCATTATCTGGTCGCGGTGTCGGTATGGATGTGGTTCGCAACAACCTCAAACTAATTCGAGGAGATGTCAAAGTTGATACCGAACCAGGAGTTGGTACTACCTTCACCCTCTCATTACCGTTTACACTTTCCGTTGCGCGAGTTCTGCTGGTAGAAATCAACAAGATTCTATTAGCATTTCCCACAGATGTCATTTCAGAAATATCTTTACTCCAAGACGAGCGAGTTTTTGAAATGGCTGGTAGCGAAGTTTTAAATTGGCAAGGAACCATGCTGCCACTGATTCGCTTAACTCGTTATTTAGAGTTTAATTGCCTTCGTTACAATAGCGCAGAATTGGAAATTCCGGCAGCCATTAGTACTAACAGTGTGTTAGTAGTCAAAGGTAATAATCAGCCAGTAGCAATTCAAATAGATCGTTGCTGGGGTGAACAAGAAGTTGCTATTCGCCAAGTTGAGGGAAATATCCCCTTACCTGAAGGTTTTAGCAACTGCACAATTCTCGGTGATGGTCGAGTAGTGCCACTAGTTAATGTCAATGAGTTGCTGTATTGGATTGCTACAAATCGTAAGACACCGAGAGGTACTCAATTACCATCAGTAAGGTTAAAAACACCGTTCCTGATATTTGATGAAGAGAAAATATCAGCCGCAACTGTTAAGCAAAAAGGCACAATTTTAATTGTAGATGACTCGATTAATGTTCGCCGTTTCTTAGCTCTGACTCTGGAAAAAGGAGGGTATCAAGTAGAGCAAGCTAAAGATGGTCAAGATGCCTTAGAAAAACTCCATAGTGGATTGAGAGTTGAGGCAGTAATTTGTGATATTGAAATGCCTCGTCTTGATGGTTATGGCTTTTTAGGTAAGGTAAATTCAGACGTTGATACAAAAAACATTCCAGTTGCAATGCTGACTTCTCGTAGCAGCAATAAACATCGGCAGTTGGCTATGCAATTGGGAGCGCGGGCTTACTTTTCTAAACCTTATAATGAGCAAGAGTTATTGCAAACGCTGGAGGAAATAATTCATCCTGTAGTAGAAAAGGTAGCTTCTAATTGATAATTCATAATTTGAAATAAGAATGCTACAAAAATACCATTTGTAAAGACGCGATTCATCGCGTCTTTACCCTTAATTGAATTGGTATTAGTATCCTGGCGACTAGAAATCGCGGCTATACAGACAAAACCCGCCTGTGCGGGTTAAAGGCTACTGGCAAAAATTTTGGTTTTTGAGACGCGATAAATCGCCGTCTCTACAATTGTTTTGGTTTTATCTGAACTGTATTTATTGATATCACTAATAATCGCCTAGCTTTTTCGTGATACTATTTGTGTCAATTGAAATAATCTCTACATTAACTCAATTTGTAGTGAATTTATGGTAACTGTAACACTGACGGCTGTTGCTACTGCGATCGCAACTACACTTTGGACTAAAGCCCAAGAGAAAATCGGCGAAAACATTGGTGATGCTGCATGGGCACTAGGTGGCAAGTTAATCGGATTACTCCGCCAAAAAAATAAGTCGCCATTACTCACCAGTGCTGTAGAAGCAAATGAACCGCAACGATTAGATTATGGTCAAGCAGTGCTGGAACTTCAAGCAGCAGCACAAGACCCAGAAATTGCTCAAGCAGTTGTGGAAGTAGAAACAGCAATCAACAAAGATCAATCTGAGACTGCTAAGGAAATTCAAAAATTAGCAGCAGAAATCAAGTCACAGCCATCAGTTGTTAACAATTTTGCAAAGTTGGCAGAAGAAATTAAAGCAGAGAAAGGTGCAATGGTTGCCCAACAAATCACAATCGAAGAACAGCACAATACTTACAACTGACTACAGTCGTCTCAAGGGGAGGATGGGACAAAGTTAACTCCCGATGGCTGGCGTGAAATCTGCTGTGAAATGCTGGCAGAACGGCGAAAGCTAACTACAAATCCTCTAACATCAACTGAAGGAGTCGCTCTGCAAGTTGATGATGTTTACGTACCATTGGGATTAATTGAGCGTAAAAAACAATCTAAGCTTAAGAATAATATTTCTCCAAAACAGGAATCAGACAAAGTTCAAAGCGATATTTCTCCAAAACAGCGATTAGACAAGGTTCAAGGCGATATTTCTCCAGAACACGGTTCAGAACTGTACAAGGAGACAGAAATCACCAAAACATTTGAGCATGATGCTTTTCTCGAAGAAGTTCTCAAACAGAAGAACACGCCGAAAAGTAAGGGTAAGCGGATTGCAATTATTGGTGAACCAGGAGCAGGAAAGACAACACTGTTACAACGGATTGCTGATTGGGTATCTCGTGAGATTAACCAGTCGATTGTAATTTGGGTATCTTTAGCAAATTTGCGAGAGAAGGAACTAAAATCTTATCTGTTTGAGAATTGGTTGACTCAGGTGGCACACAAAACAGGTAAAGCTGAAACCACTAAGCAACTAAAGGATGATTTTGTTACTCTATTTAATCAAAATAATATGTGGCTGCTGCTAGATGGGTTAGATGAAATGTCTGCATCTAATCCTTTAACAGAAATTGCTCGGCAATTCCGTGAAGCAGGGTTAATTTCTCAAGCGCGAATTGTGCTGACCTGTCGGGTTAATCTATGGGATGGCAGCATTAATGCACTTGATGATTTTGATACCTATCGCACTTTAGATTTTTCTTATCCAGAACAGGTAGAGAGATTTATTCACAAATGGTTCGCTGCTATTCCCGAAACTGGGAAGCGGTTATGCAATGCGTTGAAAGAATCGGGTAAAGAACGGATTCAGGATTTAGTGAAAAATCCTCTGCGTTTGACACTGCTGTGCTTGAATTGGCAATCAGGAGAAGGTAAATTACCCGATACTCAAGCGGGACTCTATCAGCAATTTGTAGATGACTTCTACAAGTGGAAAAAAGACGAATTTGCTATAAACTCTGACCAGCGTCAGCAACTCAATGTCAAATTAGGGGAATTAGCGAAAGCAGCAATAGACAAAGAAGCAACCCGTTTTCGCTTGCGGGAGGATTTTGTTAGTCAGTTTTTGGGGAATGCTGATGATGAAAAGTCGCTGCTAAAATTGGCACTAAATCAAGGCTGGCTGAACTGTGTAGGCATAGATACAAATAGAAAACCTGTTTACGCTTTCTTTCATGCTTCATTTCAAGAGTATTTTGCTGCTAAAGCAATTGATGACTGGCATTTCTTTCTTAACCACATTCCTTATGATCCCAGACGAGGAACTTATCGCATCTTTGAACCGCAATGGAAGCAAACAATATTACTTTGGTTAGGGTGGGAAGAAGAGAACCTCAAACAGCAAAAGCAACAGTTTATCGATGCTTTAGTATGCTTTCAAGATGGATGTGGTAAGTGGAATAGAGAAAATTTAGATAAAGGATTTTATGAATATCGCGCCTATCTTGTAGCCGCCGCAGGAGTTGCAGAGTTTAGGGATTATTTGAGAGCAGATGGAATAATAGCACAAATTGTCGAGTGGACAATTGATAGTGGGAGTTCAATCAATGAGGAAGCTAGTTCAGCACTGCAACAAACAGACCGCACAAAAGCGATCGCTGTTTTAGTGCAACTGCTGCAATCAACAGATATTCCTCAATTTTTTACAAAAGCAATCGCGTCCTTGGTGCAACTGCTGCAATCAAATACTGTGGATAACTTCACCCGTTGGCGGGCAGCAGAAAGCTTAGGGCAAATCGACCCTGGCAATGAAATTGCGATCGTGTCCTTGGTGCAACTGCTGCAATCAACTACTGTGGATGACTCCACCCGTTGGCGGGCAGCAGAAAGCTTAGGGCAAATCGACCCTGGCAATGAAATTGCGATCGTGTCCTTGGTGCAACTGCTGCAATCAACTACTGTGGATGACTCCACCCGTTGGCGGGCAGCAGAAAGCTTAGGGGAAATCGACCCTGGCAATGAAATTGCGATCGCGGCCTTGGTGCAACTGCTGCAATCAACTGTGGATGAGCGTCAGAACCCGTGGGCCGGCGGAGCAAAGAGAAGGGAGAAAAAGCGCCGACAAGAAAATTGCGG
>NZ_JAWJTF010000004.1:0-172237 GCF_048836525.1 Nostoc sp. CALU 546 | reverse complement strand
AGGACTCATAGGTTTCATATTTGATTTATAACAAATTTCAGTACAACTCAGTACAACTAAGAAGCCTTCTTGACTGTTGCCTGTAGCAAGATTGCCTGTTGCCTGTCTACGCAAATTCGTTCAGAAATCAAAGCGGATTCCTATAGTTTCTGTCTCCTACGTAGATATGGTATTCATTAACCTATAAGGTATATCTAGCAAAAAGACGCAAAGAATTTCTTTGCGTCTTTGGCGTGAGATTTAGAAGTGGACATTCTCACCGTTATACTTCTCCATCTATTTAAAATTGCTCCCGCCAGCACCAATTTAAAAGTGTGCCACCAGCTACCAGCTTAACTACTTCCAGTACCCAATAACTACCATGTAGTAAATTCATTGTCGATGGAATAGCAGCAGCGGCTTCAAATAGGTTCAGTTGAACACCGATGGCGCACATCTGCGGAGTTAAGAAATAGGTATCAAGTATAGCTATAGTTAGCAGCAGCACAGATAAAACAACACTGCGAATACGCCAGTGATATTGAGTTTTGCCCAAAGCTAATGCCCCAGTCAGCACTACAGCAGCAGATAATAATTCCATCCGATTGAAGTTCCAAAAAATGGTGTAGCCTGCTGTCGTAAAACCAGCTTGGCTCATCATCCCGGAAAGATAAAGGCTAGGCATAATTACCCAGTCTAAAACTACGCTAGCACTGAGCCAAAAGCCCAAAGTCAAGACGATCGCAGTTTGCCAAATTGGCCGTTTTAATTCCAGGTTAGAAATAGCAGTCATAAAATAATTGCGTGTGTTGTATTTCTTTAGTTTCTAACCTCACTAGCAGTTTGACAACTAATATCAATTAACCTTTACAAAGCGATCGCTCTTAAATTCTGAACTTAATCCCAAGTTTTTTTAAACTTAGTTGAGAAATATTAAGATTTTATAAAAAGTAATTTAAATAGATTTTTTTTGAAAAAACTCATGTCTATGACAGGCGTAGCTAGCGTCACTCTGCAAATTCACAAATCCTATTCCCTACACTTTCAATAAAGCGATCGCTCTACAGAAAACCTCAAAAACAAGGCGATGCCTACGGCGGGCTACGCCTACGCATTTCGTAGTTTAATCAATGCACCAGATATCTTTAAGATTAAGCACAAATTCCGGTAGCACATCTTCTCCTGATAAACTAGCAGGAGATTCCAGCACTTCAACATCTCTACCAGAACGATAAATTTCTACTTGCCGAGTTTCTAAATCAATTAACCAACCTAATTTAGCACCGTTGTCTCGGTACTCTTGCATTTTATTTTGTAGCCTTATTAAACAATCAGTATCAGAACGCAATTCCACAACAAAATCAGGACATACAGGCGGAAATTTCTCTTTTTGCTCCTGTGTGAGATAATCCCATTTGTCACGTCTTAACCAAGATGCGTCAGGCGATGTCTACGACGGGCTACGCCTACGCACTGCCCCATTTGGTAAAATAAACCCAACGGAAGAACCAAAAGCTATACCTAGTGACTCATCACGATTCCACACTCCAAGTTGAGCAGTTAAGTTAGCATTGCGGTTGCTGGTTAAACCTCCGACTAAAGGCATTAGTAGCAATGTGCCATCAGCATTACGCTCAAATCTGATTAATTCATTTATCTGACATAACTGGAAGAATTGCTCATCTGTTATTTGAATAGCAGGAGCAAAGTTGATAGTTAACGCATCCATAGAAAAATTTAAATTTGAATATTCCCATAAAAAGGCTAAAAGCGAATGCACTTTAGCGAAAAACATATTTAGAATGATTGACTCTAAGTATTGATTACTTTATCCGCAGCACCAGTTAATATTTCATCCATCCAAGCATTTATACTTTTGCCAGCCTTTTTAGCAGCAATAAATATTTTGCGGTGGTGTTCTGGAGTTGTGCGGAATGGAAGTTTACCAGAGAATGGTTTATCAGGCTCCTCTCCTAGTTCTTCACAGAAAGCAAGATAATCATCAACAGAAATTTGAAATTCTTGACGCGCTTCGTCTACAGTTTTTGCCTTAAAGGTAATCACGTCATTAATATCTAGGACTTGACCAAAAAGTATTCCCGCTTCTACATCTACTTCTATACTAGCTGTGTATCCTTTATAAGTCATCATATTTCAATTCCTGCCTTAATTAAAAATTCTCTAACAGATTTGACTGCTCCTTTATCTGTCTCATTTTGAGGATGCGGTTCGTGAAAAACAGCTTTCACATCATTTAATTTCACACGAACCCGTGAACCTCTACCTTGAGTAATATCAGCACCTAAAGCTATGAATAAACTTTCAATATCTTTCCAAAGAACATTAGATGGTACAGGATTTGTAAAAATTAACTCTAAAATCTGACGTTGTTTGTTATTAAGATCCATTTAATCAATACAATTACAGCCATCTTACAGTTAACCTGAATATAGCCACAGATATAATGATATCATATTCTGATATCGTTGGAATATAGAAGCGTAGGGGCTTGTCGTTAGACATCGCTGTTGTGGAAGAGTGAGTGCTATCGCAATAGTTATTCTGATAAATAAGCAGATATCAAGCCTATCTACATTTATTTGTAAAATGAAGAAATGCAGTCCGTCTGTGTATATTTGACTTAGAATGCAGAGAAGTGTAAATATAAATTTTATGTCTAATTATCAAGAAATACTACTGCAAGCTCAAAGCCTAACTCCTGAAGAGCAAATACGCTTAATTGAAGACTTATCAAGCTTAATTCGTCAACAGGTGACGATGATACCTAAGCCAAAGCGTAGTATCCTCGAATTACGTGGGTTAGGTAAAGAAATCTGGAATGGCATTGATGCTCAAGAATACGTTAATCAGGAACGTGATTCATGGAATGGCTAGTCCAGTTACAAGGGCAAATTGTTGGTTTGGATACTGCTCCACTGATTTACTTTATTGAAGAAAATCCTAATTATTTAGATGTTACAGATACTTTTTTTGAAGCTATGTTTCGTAGTGAGTTTAGCGTTGTAACATCAGTTTTGACTATCACGGAAGTGTTAGTCTATCCTTTGCGACAAGGAAACACAGGATTAGCTCAACAATATCGTGAAATTCTATTTAATTCCCAAGGTTTAACAGCTATCGAAGTTTTTCCCGACATTGCTGAAAATGCAGCACAATTAAGGGCAGATTATAACTTAAGAACTCCAGATGCTATTCAAATGGCTACTGCTATTCGTGGAGGTGCATCATTTTTCTTGACAAATGATGCGCGGTTGCCATCTTTACCAGCGTTAACAGTGTTAGTGTTGGATGAGCTGATAGTTTGAGTCTTTTTGTCTGTTGCGATCGCTGATTGTATGATGCATTGTAAGCGATCGCCTTACAGAAAACCTCAAAACAAAGCGTATCGCATAGCGGCTTGTCGTTAGACATCGCCCATATAGTGTTAGGTTCGCGTCTGCCACGATTTTGGATCTCTGCGACCATGAAAAATTGCTGTCACTATTACTCGACTCGACACAATCCGATAGTACACAGCATAAGGAAATCGTCGCACTACTGCTCGTCGAATATCAGCGTAGACAATTACATAAGATTCTGGCATCTGAGAAATTCGATTCACCGTTTCGTCTACACAGTCTAAAAAATCGTCACCCAGACCGGGTTTCTGACTCTCGTACCAACTGTGTGCATCATTGATTTCTTCTCGAACCTCTCTCTGGGCGAAACACCAGGACATAATTCATTGCTGCCCCTTAATTGATGCTTTGATTTCCTCCCAAGTCAGCACATTATCTGGATTTGAATCATAGTCAGCAGTTCGACGATCAAGCTCTTGCTTTTGTGCATCGGTTAAATCAGGGTAAACTTGCTCTGCTGCGATGCTATCCCAAATTGCTTGCACAATACGGATTCTATCTTCAACACTAAGAGTTGCGATTTCGTTCAAAGTAGCTGTGATATCCATGCTGATTAACTTGGAGTGAGGAAGCAACTGGTACACCTTAAATATAGCCGACAAGATTTTGTCCATCAAATCAAACGCTGCATCTGCTTTGATGCCCAATAGAGCGATCGCCTTTCAGAAAATCTCAAACACAAAGCGATCGCCTGTTGTGGAAGAGTGAGCGATCGCCTTTCAGAAAATCTCAAACACAAAGTGATCGCCTGTTGTGGAAGAGTGAGCGATCGCCTTTCAGAAAATCTCAAACACAAAGCGATCGCCTGTTGTGGAAGAATGTGCGATCGCTTTACAGAAAACCTCAAAAATAATGCGATCGCCTGTTGTGGAAGAATCGTGCGATCGCTTTGTGTAGACATTCAATTCTCAATAGCTGCTCAAATTTATTCGCGTATGAGTCGTGAATTAGATTCTAGGATTTATTCTGGGGTTTTGCCAACAGCTAATTTCTTTAGAATCAACTCAACAGTAATGCATATTCTAACAATCACGGGTTTCCAGATCATCGTTTTATGATCGGATACAATTAATTGTTTGAAAGGCTTTTGCATTGTTTTTGGTTATTTACGTTATTATATATACTTGAACTAGTAGCCTTTTTGTGTACATTTACTATCAGCCACAAGCATCACTGATTAAGCATATTACGGAGGTATTTTTGTGGATAGAATTACCAAAAGTTTGATAGAAGCTTTTCTAAAAGAACATGAAATAGAATCAGAAGGAGAAGCAATAGATTTTGAAAAATTTTGTAACTACTGCGTAATCTCACGAGAGTATCCTGAGACTTTTAAAGTAGAAGATGTTTCTGTAGGCAGTTCAAATGATACCGGACTTGATGGCATCGCTATTATTGTAAATGGTAAACTTGTAGACTCTATTGAAGAAGTTGATGATTTAGCTGATATCAATAAACGTATGGAAGCAACATTTATCTTTATTCAGTCTAAAACATCAAACACTTTTGATAGTGGAGATATGTTAAAGTTCTTTGAGGGGGTTTCAGATTTTTTTGCGGAAGAAGAACCAGTTTTAGAACGCAATGAAATGGTTGAATATAAAGCAAAAATAGCTACACATATATATTCAAAAAGTAGTATGATGCTACGGGGAAGACCTTTATGCAAGATGTACTATATCACAACAGGTAAATGGACTGATGACAAAAACTTAGTCAGGCGTATGAGTGCTAAAAAACATGAAATTGAAGATAAAAACATATTTGAAAAAGTAGAAATTCAGGCACTAGGTGCTGATGAAATTAGAAAGCTATATCAAAGTACAAAACTAGCATTAAGTACAGATATTATTTTTGCTAGCAGAGTAGTATTACCTGAAATCTCAGGAATATCTGAATCGTATATAGGTACTCTACCTTTTTCGGAATTCAGAAAACTAATAGTTGATGAGTTCGACAATATTAGATTATCCATTTTTTATGATAATATTCGAGCCTTTCAAGGAAGTAATGATGTTAATCATGATATCGAGTCTACATTAAAGTCAGGAGAATTAGATAGATTTTCAGTCTTAAATAATGGAATAACAATAATAGCTAAATCATTAGATACTGTTGGCAATAGATTTAACATTCGAGATTATCAAATAGTTAACGGGTGTCAAACAAGCCACGTTTTGTTTAACTGTAGAAATTTAAGTGGTATTAATAATTTACAAATTCCAGTAAAGATAATTGTTACAGACAAAGATGATGTAATAAATAGCATAATTAAAGCAACTAATCATCAAACACCAGTTAAAAAAGAAGAACTTGCAGCGTTATCTGAATTCCAAAAGAAATTAGAACAATGCTACAACTCGTTTGAATCTTTTCATGCTGGAGAACAGTTATATTATGAAAGACGTTCAAAACAGTATCACGATAGAGCAGATGTACCGAAAAATCGCGTTATTACAATTCCCGACCAAATTAAAACTTTTGCTGCTATGTTTCTTGACCAGCCTCATAGAGTATCACGTTCCTATGGAGATTTATCTAGAGAAATAGGTAGTAAGATTTTTGGTGCTAATCATAGTCCAACAAGCTATTATGCAAGTGCTTTTGCTTACTATCGACTTGAAAATCTTTTTAATCAGAGAAATAGAAACAAGTTAGACCCTAAGTATAAAAAATGTAAATATTATTTACTTATGGCTATGAGGTATTTGACCGCAGGAGCAGATATGCCAAGCCTGGATAATCAAAGAAAAATGGAACAGTATTGTAATAAAATTATATCTGTGCTTAATAGCCAGCAAGAATATTTGCAAGTGTTTGAGAAAGGAACTGAGATTATTGAAGAGCAGTTTCTACATTTAAATATTAATATAGATAATCGTGACGTAATCACAACTGTAAGTTTTGTTGAACAGTTGAAAAAAAGACTAGAAAGCGAATTTTCAAAAAGAAATTCTAAATAAAGTAAATTGTATAGAACAGGACAAGATCAAAAAAATAATAACAACTTATCTCTACTAACAAAACAATAGAAAACAAGCCTGCTTTCACAGGCTTGTTTTCTATACTCTATATAATTTCAATTTCTTCTAAACCAATGTCATGACTTGCTCATATTCTTCCTTATGGCTTTGTAAAGCATCCCAAAGCTCGACTTTTTGCTGAAGATTAAGCCAAAGTCTTGGGCCATTTCCTAAAGCTTTACCAAGACGTATTGCTATATCTACTGTAATTGAGCTTTGACCATTAATAACTTCCTGAATTGTTTGATTAGATACTCCTAAAATTTCTGCAAAATTTGCGGTGTTAATATCTAAATCATCTAAGATATCTGCAATTACTTCACCAGGATGTATTGGTCTTACTAATCTATTATCAGTAATATCTTGCCAATTATCCATAATTAATACTTCTTACTTAATAATTTGATCAACCTTATTTAGCATTGTCTAGCCAATTAAGATCATATTAACACAGGACTTAATGATAATCTTCAAGATTGACATCATAAGCATCGCCACCTTCAAATGTAAAAGTTATACGCCAGTTTGCTGATACCTTAATTGACCAAGTTCCTTTCCTATCTCCTTTTAATTCATGCAAATCATAACCCGGTAATCTAATATCTTCTACAATTAACGCTGAGTCTATAACTTCAAGTCTGATTCTAATCTTCTTTTCTAAGTTTGCAGGAACTCCTTTATTAAAATTTTCTCTAAACAAATTTTCTAATGCTTTATTTTGAAATGTTTGAATCATTTATATTTCATTTTTTAACCTAATCTCATTGTTAAGGCAGGCATAAAGCCTGCCCATGTAATCCTAGTCTATCCCTTCAATCCGGTCTTCAACTTCTTGGTACAACTCGCGCAGACGATCTAAATTATCCTCGCTAGTCTCCCAATAACCGCGTCCATTCACTTCCAACAAAGTTGATACAATCTTGCGGAAAGAATGGGGATTAAGGTTCAGCAACCGCTTCTGCATTTCTTCATCTTTGATGAAGGTTTCGTTAGTATCCTCATAAATCCAGTTATCCACAGCGCCGGCTGTCGCACTCCAACCTGTTGTATTCACCAACCGTTTGGAGAGTTCGCGCACACCTTCGTAACCGTGAGAAAGCATCCCCTCGTACCACTTGGGATTTAACAATTTGGTACGCGCATCCAAACGCACGGTTTCTGATAATGTCCGCACTTGGGCGTTAGCTGTGGTTGTGTCTGCAATATAAGATGCTGGTTTTTTACCATCACCGCGCAGACTTGCCACCAGCTTTGTGGGATCTGAATCGAAGTAATGGGAAACGTCCGTTAAGCTAATCTCGGAAGAATCCAAATTTTGGAAAGTTGCATCAGCAGTTTTCAATGTACTTTCAAAAATCTGCCGGGATTCATCCATGATTCCGGGGTTATCGGAATTGAAGGAGAAGGATTTCCGGTTGAGATACATTTCCTGCAATTCGGCTTCGCTGTCCCAAGTGCTGTTTTCTACCGCCAAGTTGATATTTGACGAGTAGGAACCAGAAGCGTTGGAGAAAACGCGCGTCGCTGCTTGACGCAGATTAATTCCCATGTCCTCGGCTTGTTGCAAAGCATGTTTGCGAACAAAGTTCATTTCTAAGGGTTCATCCGCCTCAGCTGCCATCTTCACGCCTTGGTCTAGCAGGTTCATTTGGTTGATGAACAAGTCGCGGAATACACCAGAACAGTTGATTACCACATCAATTCTGGGTCGTCCCAACTCTTCTAAAGATATCAATTCCAACTTGTTCACCCGTCCCAAGGCATCTGGAACTGGACGCACGCCAACCATCCACATAATTTGGGCTAGGGATTCACCGTAAGTTTTGATGTTATCGGTTCCCCAGAGGACGCAGGCGATGGTTTCTGGCCATTTTCCATCATTTTCAGCCTTGTTACGTACCAAAAGCCGATCTACGACGATTTTAGCTGATTGGACTGCTGCTGTTGTTGGGATGGATTGCGGATCGAGTGCATGGATATTCTTACCAGTGGGCAATACATCCGGGTTGCGGATGGGATCGCCACCAGGGCCAGGTAGAATGTATTCACCTTCCAAGCCTCTAAGTAATGCTCCGAGTTCGTTGTCGGCACAAACTTGTTGCAAGCAAAATTCCAAATACTCAAGTAGGGGTTTTAGGGCGGCGGTGTCAACTTTGGGATAACCTGCTTTATGCAATGCTTCTACCCAAGGTTCTTTTTTGCCCATGTTGAAGAAATTCAACCGGGAAACCAGAGAAACTCGTCCATCGGCGTCGATTTGCTCTTGGACAAGGGCGGTAACTGCTGCACGGGTTGCCAAAGTGATATCTTGCAATAACTGGACATCTTCTAAAATGCCTCTGTCGTTATTTTGGTAAATATCGTCAATGTTACGCCCAATGCTGTTAGCGATAATTCCCGGTAAGCCTTGAAGTCCTTCTTCTTGACGATCTAGACTAGCAATGTTGACGAGAGTTGCGATCGCTTCTTCTGCACTTGGTGGTTTTCCAATGACGTGCAATCCACAAGGCAATAACCGCGACTCGATTTCCATCAACTTGCGGTAGACGTTGCCAACAATATTATCCCGCTCATCGGCACTCATGTCTCTGGCATCGGTTTCTGGCAGGTCAATATCCTTATCCAGATTCACGATCCGGCATTTATCCATGATGCTGTTGACAATGGAAACACCGCGTCCACTATCTTTTAAGGTTTGGTAAGAAGCAATTAACTCGCTAAGTTCCTTCAAACCTTTATACAACCCAGCATTTTCTGCCGGCGGTGTCAAGTAAGAAATTGTTTCGGCATAACTCCGACGTTTGGCAATTGTCGCTTCACTCGGATTATTGGCTGCATAGTAATACAAGTTGGGAATTGAGCCAATCAAGTTATCTGGGTAACAATCACCAGACATTCCCATCTGTTTACCTGGCATGAATTCCAAGGAACCGTGTGTACCAAAGTGCAGTACAGCATCAGCTTTCCAAACTTGCTCTAGGTAAGTGTAGTAAGCAGCAAAACCGTGGTGAGGACTAGCTGAACGGGAGAATAACAGCCGCATCGGGTCGCCTTCGTAACCAAATGTGGGTTGCACACCGATGAAGACGTTACCGAATTGCTTACCATAAATTAGCAGATTTTGCCCATCGCTGTTGAGATGTCCCGGAGGTGGGCCCCAGTTTTCCTCTAAACGGTGAGAGTAAGGGGTCAGCGCCTCATACTCAGGAACCGACATTTTGTAAGCAACGTTCAGTTCCGGGCTATTGTACTGCGCTTGAGCGTCATGGATGACTTCTTGCAGCAGCGCTTCGGCTGATTCTGGTAATTCTGGTAAGTCGTAGCCGTTATTTTTGAGGGCTTTCATCACCTCATAAATTGAGCCGAATACATCCAAGTAAGCGGCGGTTCCCACATTGCCTTTATCTGGCGGGAAGCTGAAAACGGTGATGGCGACTTTTTTATCCAGTTTTGGCTTGCGGCGCAGATTTGCCCATTTTAAGGCGCGTTCAGCTACAGCTTCAACCCGATCGCGCAGTGCGATCGCTTTGCCTGTAGTTCCATCTCTACCAGATAAGATAATCGGCTCAATTGCTCCATCCAATTCAGGAATTGCAATTTGCAAAGCTACTTGAATTGGATGTAACCCTAAATCGCTATCCATCCACTCTTCTGTGGTTTGGAATACTAAGGGTAACGCCACCATATAAGGACGGTTTAAGCGTTTGAGTGATTCAATTGCTTTGGGATGATCTTGTCTAGCTGGGCCACCCACTAAAGCAAAACCAGTCAGCGATATCACTGCATCTACTAACTGTATTTTGGTAATTGGTTCGTAAAAGTAGGCATCCACAGGCTTGGAGAAATCCAAACCACCAGCAAACACAGGTAATACCCGTGCGCCTAGTGCTTCCAACTCCTGAACCATTGCTACATAATGGGCATCATCACCTGTAACTAGGTGAGTGCGTTGCAATACTAACCCGACACAAGGAGCTAGGGGATCTTTTAGATCACTAGAAATATCCTTACGAGCTGTGTACCAATTCAGGTACTCTCTGACATCTTCAAACATACTGGGAGCTAAAGGATGCCAAATCCCTAAATCGGGATAAACCACCGGCTGTTCGTATGTAGAAGGTTCAAAATTTTGTTTCTCTAAACCTTTAAATACATATTTATCAGCTAGCATCAGCAAGAAGTTTTCCAGATTTTCTGGAGAACCACCTAGCCAATACTGAAAACTGAGCATGAAATTTCGGGCATCCTGTGCCTTATCCATAGGTAAAAACTTCAGCACTTGCGGCAGGGTTCGCAAAAGCTTCAGCATCCCATCTTGGAATCCCGCACCGGATTTTTCTTTGCGTTTCCGCATGAATTGGGCGATCGCACTTTTTGACTGACCCAATTGTGCCAGAGAAAAGCTGCCCATTTTACTCAGGCGCATTACTTCCGGCATGGAGGGAAAGACAACGGAAACATCCAAGCGATCGCGGTGCGGTTCTACTGCCGCTACTACTTTCTGTGCTAAGTCTTCGATGAATATGAGAGAAGCGATGAAGATATTCGCATTCTCAACTTCTCGTTTGAACTCTTCGTAGTTCTCTGGGTCGCGGAGTTCCTCAATCAAGTACCCGCTGATTTCAATCGCCAAGTTGGGATTGTTCGCGTTAATGGTGCGAACTGCTTGCGACAAAGCACTCTGGTACTGGGACTCAAGCACGACATAGACCACCTTGATTAAACTACGTCCGCGTAAGTTATCAGGCGCAATGTGTCTAATGGTGGACTTGACGTGTGTGAACATGCTTCTTCGGCTCCTTTGATGCGTGTTCTCTGAAGGAAGTTCCTAGCGGCATCATCAGCCACAGGTAACTTGTGATTTTTAGGCAATATCTGTTTTTTATCAGAAAATGCTTGCCCAGTAGGCATTTTATCCCTTATATGACACAAATCGATATAAAAAACGAAATATTTCTTTGTAATTGTTGACTTTGTATAAAAGTAATTGCTCACACATTTGTAAACTTTTTGCAATATAAATTTATAGCTAAATAGTTATTTAAGTATAAAATTCTATCTACAAAACAAAACCCGCTTGTGCGGGCTGTCAAATTGGTGTTTTGTTTGGCGGAATGCGTAGGAATAGCTGTCATTTCTAGCCTCTGGCTGGAAACAAGAATGAAATCTAAGAGTAAAATGGCAAGCTTCATCAAAACTTAAAAAAAATAAGACAAAAAGAACTTGAATATTTTTTTGCTGTATGAAAGAATTCAAAGTTATTGCTTTTGTTTTGTTAACCTTTACTTAATTTTAGACCCTTGTAAATCAACTGTTTCACATTTAATGCTCTAATAAACCAATCATACAAGTTAAAAATAGTACTTTTATATGCCTAAATGATACTGAGACATATTTGGTAAATATCTGGGCTGATGGGTAAACCTATGCCTATTAGTCACTCACCTGATATTTACCCAAAAGTAATCATACACGAGCAGAAAAATCATACTTCCACAGCAGATATTCAATTCTCAACCCTAAATAATTGAAAAGCTGAAAAAAATCTGTGAGGAGTGACCTAGATAATTAAGGTAGAAACTGATGACACGTTTAGGTTTTCAAAAATCAAGCTATATTGCCCAAATCAAAGTTTTATTATTAACATTTTTGATAACAATTATTCCATTTTCTTTAATTTTAATATTCCTCAAATTAAAAACTAATGTCACTACAGACTATTTGACGAGAGATCCATCTGCCATAATGAGCGCACCTTTTTATCTAGGATTCTTCTCAAATATTGGTATATTATTTTGGTGTTCTTCTGCAACTATTTGTCTTTTTAGTTATATGCTAGTCAAAAAAGATATTAGAGCTAAAGAATATTCATCGTTTTTTTTGTTTTCTGGACTCCTGACATCTTTGTTACTTTTTGATGACTTTTTTTTAATTCATGAGAGTGTATTTCCTGATTACTTACATATTAGTGAGAAGATAGTTTACGCTGGCTATATTGCACTTATGTTAATGTTTTTTCTCAAGTTTAAAACAATACTGAAGAAAACTGAATTTCTGATTTTATTATCTGCGTTTATATTTTTTGGATTATCAATTGTTTGTGATAATATATTCCCCAATATCCCTGTTGCCATAGAAGATACGTTTAAATTAGTAGGCATTACTACTTGGTTTACATATTTTGCGAGGATATGCTTACAACGAGTCAGCAAACTTCTAAGTTTGTCACTTTTGGAAAAACAGTCTTTGTTACGCTAAGAGGTTGTTTGAAAAGTCTGATTTATTACTCACCGGGCGACTAGAAGTCGCGGCTATACAGACAAAACCCACCTCCGTAGGTTAAAAACTCTTGATTTTCATTAGTCCACGGAGGTGGACTTTGCTTGTTTATCTCGTTATCTCGTTCCTATGCTCTGCATAGGAATGCCTGATTAGAGGCTCTGCCTCTAGTCAGATATTGAGTCTCTGACTCAATGAATGCATTCCCAGTCGAAGACTGGGAACGAGGAAAAAGTCTGATTTATCAGAAGAATTCAGAACTCAGGAGTCAGAATTCAGCATGAATAATGTTTATTTTTCTTGGAACGTCCAGACTCCTTCATCCCAATCTGATTCTGTTAGAGGTGATTGTAACCAATGTTGACAACGCAACAGATGCAACATAGCAGCTTTGTCTTGGTTATCAGCTGCTAAAACTAGGGCAAATTCGGCTCTAGCACGGTTAAAATCGCGTTTGAGATAATATTCGCGCCCTTTATGATAGTGCTCAATCACTTGCAATTTTTCGCTTTCAATTGGATTGGAACGCAAACCCAGTAATTCATATATAGCTACTGGCTCATTTCTGCCTTTGACACGAATGTAATCTAGTTCCCTAGCCCAAATATACTCTTCGCATGGTTTAAAAGTGTTATGGCTAATAATAATGTCGCAACCATACTGTTTACTGACACTTTCTAATCGAGAGCCAAGATTCACACCATCGCCAATAGCGGTAAATTCCATCCGCTTACTAGAGCCAATATTTCCACTAATTACGGTATCAGAGTTGATGCCAATACCGATTTTAATTCTGGGCTTATTATCTACATAGCGACGTTGATTAAATTCGTGCAGGCGAACCCGCATTTCTAAGGATGTTTGCACTGCCATCCAAGCGTGTTCTTCTAATGGTAGAGGAGAACCAAAGACAGCCATAATGGCGTCACCGATGTATTTGTCAAGGGTTCCTTTATGTTTAAAGACTGCTTCCACCATTGATTCAAAATATTCATTGAGCATACTTACCACTTCTTCTGCTTCTAAGTTTTCTGTCAAAGTGGTGTAGCCACGAATATCGGAAAATAATATTGAAACTTCTTTGCGATCGCCTCCTAGTTTAGCATCATCTAATTTCAGCAATTCTTCGGCTAATTCCTGGGTCATGTAGCGGTACATCGTACTCTTGAGCCGCTTTTCATCACTGATATCTTCCATCACCACCAGCGCCCCACGGACTTGCTCTTGGTCGCTAGCATCGGCAATTGTGTTAATCGATAAATTAATACTGTGCTGTTCTGTACCAGTAGTTAAGAGTGTGCGATCGGGATAATATTGTTGGCGGCCTTTTAAGTCAACTGCATGTAAAGCATCTTGATACCACTTGCTAAAGTCACCTTCTTTGATGCCGATGACATCATTTACTAATTTACCTTCTAAACGTTCATCGACTCCTAGTCCTAGCAAACGTTGGGCGCTTTCATTGGCGGCGATAATTAACCCAGTTTTATCAGTGGAAACCACTCCATTAGAAAGACTACGCAGAATGTCCCGTTGCATTTGTTCTTGTTGCTTGACTGTGGCAAACAACTGGGCATTTTGCAGCGCTACTCCTGCTTGAATATTAAAAGCTTCCATGAACTCTTCATCGTTGCGGTCAAAGCTAGCTTGGAAACATTCGGGAGCTTTCGGCCAAGCGGTTGGATTATAAGGTGGAAAATCACCAGTTTTCTTTTTATTTACAAGTTGGGTAACGCCAATCAATTGTTGATCGGCATTAAACACTGGCATACAAAGTAAGCTACAGGTGCGATAGCCATTTTGCTGGTCGAGTTGTTTGGCGGTATCCGAGTCAGGATCATCGTACAAATCAAAGGCAATATTTAGTTTCTTACCAGAAGCCGCTACTATACCAGCAAAGCCTTTACCTACGGGGACTCGCAACTCTTTTGTTGAACCATCATCCTGAGTGATTTTCGTCCACAATTCATGGCGATCGCGGTCTATTAACCATAGTGTACTGCGATCGGCATTCATCAATTCTTTGGCTTCATCCATCACCCGTTTTAGGGTGTCTTCTAAGTCGAGACTGCTTTGAGAAAGGGACTTAATCGCCTTCATTAGCGCCGCCACTGCTCTTTGTTTTTGGGTGGCGACATAAAAAGAGCGCGAGGATTCTAAAATTAGGCGAATCGAAGGGGCAAATTCTTGAAATAATTGTTCGTCAGCACAGCTAAAACCTTTGGTATCAATTCGCTCTGCAAGTGGAGCATCATGATTATGACCAGATTTTAATTTATTCAGTAATTGTACTACTGCAACTAATTGCCCATGTTCATTTAAGAGTGGCAAAGCCAGCATAGTGTAAGTGCGGTAGCCAGTTCTTTTTTCTTGTTCTTGGGCAAAATGCGATCGCGGATCACTATAAAAATCAAAGGGAATATTGATAACTTGCTTGAAAGTAGCAACTTCACCACCAATACCTTTATTAGCGGGGATGCGAATTTCTAAAGAGCGACCGCCCTCCCCTTCAGCTACAATTGACCAGAGTTCTTGTTTTTCTTCATCCAATAAAAATATTGTCGTCCGGTCTGCTCCCAGTAATTCCCCGGTTTTTAAGGTAATGGAATGCAACATTTCTTGCAGAATGGTTTCAAACCCCTGAGAATCCAGCATTGACAGGGTTTGATGGACAATCTGTAATTTTTGCTCAACATCCTGAACGACCTGTTTAAAAGTATCCTGAGTCAGGGGAGCAAGAAACGTAGAAAAAGTTCCTTGTCTTGTGGCAAGAGCACCCACAGGAGCAGAATTTGCTGTTAATTCGAGGTTTTCTTGGTTGTGAACACTAATAATCACATCAGTGGTCTCCCCACAACTTCCTTGATACGCTGACATAACTGGTTTTATATAGCAGGATGAGATTTTAGATTTAACAATGAGATTAAACTTATGTAATTGGTGTTAAAAGCAACAACTGCTGAACATTATCCATAGTTTAATCCCTTGTTCAGCCAGCGTCATCCTGTGAATCAAGGCCCAAGTTGATTACCAACAAGCATGGCTTAACTAAAATCCTTTCCCAGTGGCGGATACAGATAGATGAATAGAGGGTCAAACCCCTCATTTAAACCATAAACCAATGTTTTCCGCAGGTGAGAGATTGTTGATATTGCCTGGTAATCTGTCGTAGGGGCATACAAATGAGCATTGCTCTATCAGTAAAGCATGGTCTATTTACCTGGCAATAGCTGCAAAATTATAAGCAATTATACTGATATGAGCTTGAGCTTAACTGCGATCGCTTCTTTTCGCATATATGCTGCAAGGCGGAATTCGTAATTCGTAATTCGTAATTAATTGTTTGCAAGGGTTTCAGACATTTAAAATGGGTGGTTTATTTACGCCGTGCTGTACTAGTCATCTTGCCTGCCCTAATTATGAAACTTAATCAAGTTAAATGTGGAATATAGCAATCCTAAATGAGTTGTGAAAATGCGCTATGTCTAGATCCCCGAATTCTCGAAAAAGCCGGGGATCTAATTTTTCACGAATGATTTAGGATTGCTATAGCTCAATAGGCTTGGGTTAAGGGTTATTGGTGTAGGTAATTGGTCTTTGAAGACGCGATAAATCGCCGTCTCTACAAGTTTTTTAGTCTTATCTGAACTGTATTGTGCTATAGCTCATCAGCTATATTTCTGCTAGAAATTAAAATGGTGCGTTACGGTTAAAGACGTAACGCACCATACTTAGGATTTCCTAAAATTCATCTTGCGTATTAGTAAATACGCCCTTCTCGATTAAGTTGTTCTTCATGCTTGGCAATGACCCAAATTGCATGAATACTACCGGGAAGCCAACCTAGAACTGTGAGCAAGATGTTGATAAATAGGGTAGGCCCAACTCCAACTGTCAAGAAAACGCCTAAAGGAGGCACTAACAAACCTAGAAGAAAACGAACTAATTTCATGATTTTACAACTTTGTGATTTTGTTTAATTACATTCTTTTGAAGATACCGAATTAGGAAATCCACCTTCGGAGATTTTATGTAGGTTAGAAACGTAATTTAACTGGCGTCTCTACTGCCTATAATACTTATCTTGAAGGTAATTCACCTTGGCTTTTTACATCACCACTACTAGTTAAAAGGTTTCTTTCAACAAAGTAGTTGTTAATGAAGGTATTAGCGAAAGATAGAATTACTGGCCCAAGAAGGAAACCAATAAGTCCACTAACTGAGAACCCAGGAACTAAGACTGCTGCTAACCAAAAACACAAACCGTTAACAATGAGCGAAAATGCTCCAAATGATAGAAAATTAAGCGGTAGAGAAAGAGCAGACAGAACTGGCTTAACTGAACCGTTAATTAGACCAATTACTAAAGCGGCAATCAAAGCTGCGGGAAAATTAGCAATATTAACGCCTGGAACAACTAAATCAACAATCAACAGGCTCAAAGCTGTAGCTAGGGCGGTTAATAATGGTGTCAACATTTTTCTGACCTAATGACTAAATGGTTTTTTGTTTTTCACTTCTTATCTGATCTTTAACTATGTGCTAGGGTTTCACCTCTCTTGCAAGATAGAATTTACTTCTACCGTTAGGTCTATCATTGAGAAAACTATATATAGATAGCAATCCGATTTTATTTATCGAGCGTAAAACCTTGTCCCCTTGTGGGCGGGGCATTTGACTCCTGAATCACTCGTATACAAGACTTACGCAAAATACGTCGTAAGTAGCGGTAATTCATGAATTACCGCTACGGAATAATAGGCTTTTCAATTATTTTTGCGTAAGTTCTAGTATAAAAAATTTTATCAGCAAGGGCAGGGGGCATGGGGAGGAATTTACTAATGCCCCAAAGGACGAGGCGACTATCCCTCTCCACCCAACTTTGGGAGCGAAGATGATCATTCAATTCTTCCTCCCCTGCTTGCCAAAGCGATGGGATATTTTTTTTAGTTGGAAGCCCCTAATTAAGCCCTTTTACTTAACTTATTACGTTATGAGTTATTTAGTCTACTTTCTTGACCACAAAAATAATCAATTCTGTTTTGGTTGTAAAACATTAGTTTTCAATGCTTTTATCAAATACCCGAAAGTATCTAACTGCACATATTGGCTATGATCAATAATTTACCTAGCTAGCAATCTATAAACGCGTAAGTTATGACTATTAAAGGTTTCAAGGATAATGTTCTATTAAATAGATAAATAATTTAAAATTCGCCACATAAATTAGTGAGATGTATGTTATGGTTTCTATAGGAATCAAACAAGTTAAAAGCACAAAAAACTTCAAGACAAGTTTGAGGCAAGCTCAATAAAGTTTTTTTGCTCTGGTAAGTCCACTTCAATTAGCTACATCTTTTTTTGACGAAATCTAAAACTAGATTGAGTAGGATAGTAGCCTTTGTAACAACTTGAAGTCAATCGAAATTTATCTGGGTATGAGCCAATAAGAGTTGGCTAACCTAGCTAGAGCATTACCCACAAAAGGCAATTACTCTTGGAGTCTGGGAAGAAAGACTCTTAGTACAGCCTGACAAATCCATAGGAATACAGAGTATTTACTAACTTAATTCGCGGTTGAAAATGTTTACTCCCGCAATATTAAGTTGAAGTAGTTGCTGACTTTTGGAACGAAAACTCCAAGCAGAATGGTGTCGTTCCACAATTTTCAGGAATTTAACCATGCTGTTAAAAGTCATCAAGATATTGTCTAAGCCAAAGTGTTAGGGGTTGCCTGTGCAGGCATTATATTACTGCACCTGTAACTGCTACTTTTGGGTTGGAATATATCTTGTTAATCACGAAACAAGAAGCGTTATGGATGTTCTTGGCGACTTGACATCAGCAAAATCAGAAAAGTTGTAGCGACCATTTAAGAGTGGATTGCAATTTGGTTGGTTGTGTGGTTCAGGGAACAAATCTGCGTTCGTTTGAATTCCTGCTGCAACCACTCTTGAGGCTTGAGCAACCATTTGGGATTCTGTTACAACAGCTTGATAATGCTGAAGTCATAGTTTTAAAGGCTTCGTTATTAGGGAATAGAGATTTCTCTATCCCTTAAGCCATCGCTTCGTGGGTAAATATGTTCTGATTTTAAGTGTTTTTGGCAGGATGCGATGTTTAGCGACAAGTTGCTATGCATATACGCCAACAGGCTCTACTTCCCTAGGACGCCAAGGGTGAAGATTTCACATCAAGCTTACGACCCATCAACTAAATCATTGTAGGAAACACAACCATGACTGAGCAAAAGATTAGACAAATAGCTTTCTATGGTAAAGGCGGTATTGGTAAATCTACCACTTCTCAAAACACCCTAGCAGCAATGGCTGAAATGGGTCAACGCATTCTGATTGTCGGTTGCGATCCTAAAGCTGACTCTACTCGTTTGATGCTACACAGTAAAGCTCAAACAAGTGTTCTGCAATTAGCTGCTGAACGTGGCGCTGTAGAAGATATTGAACTCGAAGAAGTAATGCTGACCGGTTTCCGCGATGTACGTTGTGTGGAGTCTGGTGGCCCTGAACCTGGTGTGGGTTGCGCTGGTCGTGGTATTATCACCGCTATCAACTTCTTAGAAGAAAACGGTGCTTACAAAGATGTTGATTTTGTAAGTTACGACGTTTTGGGTGACGTTGTGTGCGGTGGTTTTGCTATGCCTATCCGTGAAGGTAAGGCACAAGAAATCTACATCGTTACCTCTGGTGAAATGATGGCGATGTATGCAGCTAACAACATTGCTCGTGGTGTTCTCAAATATGCTCACACTGGCGGTGTACGTTTGGGTGGTCTGATTTGTAACAGCCGTAACGTTGACCGGGAAATCGATTTAATCGAAACCTTGGCAAAACGTTTGAATACCCAAATGATTCACTACGTACCTCGTGACAATATTGTACAACACGCTGAATTGCGCCGGATGACTGTTAACGAGTACGCTCCTGACAGCAATCAAAGTAACGAATATCGGACATTGGCTACTAAGATTATCGACAACAAAAACCTCACTGTCCCCACCCCAATTGAGATGGAAGAGTTAGAAGAGTTGTTGATTGAATTCGGTATCTTGGAAAGCGACGAAAATACCGCAATGCTTGTTGGTAAGTCTGCTACTGAAGCACCTGTTTAAAGTATTGCTAAGTAAATAATGGTTTAGGGTGGACAGCAGTCCACCCTTTCATGTTTGCATTTCTTTGTTTGAAAGGAATATACCGCGATCGCTCGGTTAAGGCAAGAGACGCGATAAATCGCCGTCTCTACAAAGGACTGATTCTTGTAAAGATGGCGATTTATCGAGTCTTTGCGATTAGCAGCGTGTCATCAAAAAACCTTATCCGAACCTTATTGACTTTGACCTCTCTCCAAACCTCTCTCCTAAAAGGAGAGAAGCTTTGAGGCTTACTCCTTAATAGGGATTTTGATTAATTGCAATTCTTTTCTAGATAAACCTTCTTCAATAAAGTTTTTGTTTCAATCCCTAATAGGGATCATTCTTTGGGAGCATGTCAACTTTGTTAGAACAAATGAACTAAACAGTTTTTAAAGCTGGTCATTAAGATAAGCGCAACGATGCTTGAGAACTTGAGTCCAAATTCCTGGATGTCCATTTCCGTTTGGGGGTTGGCATCGGTCATACTTGTTCCAGAGCGAACTCACGCCCTTGATTGTATTACTACTTGTGAGCCAGTGTATGATTTTAGGCAGGGAGAAATTCGGTTGGGGAAGATACCAAGATACCAAGAGCGATCGTCCTAAATCTGGGAACCTTGCTAAATTCATTCCCCCTGGAGCTTAGTTTACGAGGGATGTGGAAAGAAAGTTGAGGGTCATGCCACCGCTCTCGCTTTGGGCGTAGCTAGAGTGCAAAATTAGTTACCTCAAATTATTAGTGTCGGTGATGGGTTTTTATGTTTGAACAACAAAGAGAAGATTTACAGCTTCATGTTAAACAGTTAGCGACAGAAGCTTTACAAAAATCAGATCCCTCGGCATGGTTTGAAGTTTTATATTCCAAAGCCAAAGAGGACACAGCACAAATTCCTTGGGCTAAGTTAACTTCTCATCCTTATCTACAAGATTGGTTGACGAATCATGAACCGTTCGCCTCTGGGCAAAAAGCGTTAGTCATTGGTTGTGGCTTGGGAGACGATGCACAAGCTTTAGCTAGTCTGGGGTTTGAAGTAACCGCCTTTGATATTTCACCGACAGCGATCACTTGGTGTCAAGAGCGATTTCCCGATTCTACCGTTAACTATGTAGTTACAGATTTATTAGCAATTCCCCCACAATGGCATCAAGCCTTTAACTTTGTTTTTGAATGTCGTAATATTCAGTCTCTGCCCTTAAATGTGCGTTCTTGCGTTATTTCTTCAGTTGCCTTTGTCGTTGCTCCTGGTGGTACAATGCTTGCTGATTACTCGTGTTCGAGACACAGAAGCTGAACCGGATGGCCCACCTTGGCCATTATCTAACTCAGAATTAGCACAGTTTAAAGATTTAGGGTTATACCAAGTAGAGCAACTTGTGTTTTTAGAGTCTGGGCAAATTGACGTTAAACAAGTTCGGATTGAATATAGAAGACATAACTCTCTGAGCAAATAGTAATTAATGCCTGACTTCTGCTGCTGTTATTCAGAGATCAAGCAATTTGCAACTTCTTTTTGAACCCAAGTCATATATAGCTATGAACTATGAAATTATTCAAATACCCAATTAAGCTTGCTTCCTCTTGCTTTGCCACCTGTGTTATCGCTTCTACGGCTGCGGTAATTGCTCAACCCAAATCTCCACAAACCAATTCAGTAATAAAATTAACACCGACTCAACTAAAAGTTTTACGTTCACTAGGCTTAAAAATAGCATTACCAAGTTACGTACCCACAAATTTTCATGCCGACAAGGTAATAGTCTCGGCTGGACGCGAAAATGTTGACAGTTTGCGTTACTTAATTGTTTACCAAAATTTAAGTGCAGATAAATGCTTTGCGATTGAGTCAGTATCTGGGGGTATTGGAGACTTACCTGCTGGGTCGCGCAGTTACCCGATAAATTCTCCGATATTTGGAAAAAGCACTTTGGAGCAAGGATTATACGGTAATGCCAAACAACCAACATTGCTATCGCAGTGGTGGGGAAAGCAAAATGGCCCCTTTTACAGATTTGTTGGTACGGGAGTAATGCCAGAATTGTCTAATTGCAGTAACGTTACTCCCCAAGAAGCAGTCAAAGTTTCACAGTCGATTCGATACTTGAATTAATCGATTATGGCTTTGCAGTGATTGGATTGCTAGTGGCAAAGCAATTCATCTATGGCGCTACTTTTTCTTTAAACTGTTTTCCAGCAGAAAATGCAGGCACTTTGGTCGCTGGAATTGTCATTGGCTCATTGGTTTTCGGATTACGCCCCTCACGTTCGGAGCGATGCCTACGGCGGCAAGCTACGCGTCGCTCGAATGACCCAAAATCAATGAGCGTTACCTTGTCTCCATTGGCTACAGCCTCAGTAACAACTGCCAAAAAATTTCAAAGAACTTGATAGCAAACAATATCTGACATTAGTAAAAGCTACATCATTTAGCTGTGGAATTGTTGTTCTTAATTACGAGCCAAAACGCGAATAAATATGAGATGAATAGTATTAGATGACTGTACTTACTATGAATAAACCGGAGATAATATTAATTGTCTTATATACAATTTATTTCTCTCAAAAACTGCTCCAGCTTTCGTCTAGGGTAGTTTTACATTGCACAGTACAAACCGGATTGTGAACTGCAATTAATCGTGAATTTCCATTGCTATTTGGTTTATCTTGGCTAGGACTGTAAAGCGCTTCTATTGAGAATATCCTACATATTTTGGCTTTGACTGATTCTATAATCACCTTTTAAGAGGAAATTGTGTGAAGCTGTAAGAGAATGAAGAATTAAACTTTCTTCTACCAATCAGTTCTAACTTACATAATTGTAAATATGCCTTCAATTTCCTACAACAGTACCGATAGCCAGCAGCCACAAAGCATTACCATTCAAGGTTATATTGTCCGTCCCGGATTACACATTCTCACTTACGAGCAACTCAAGTTGCTACGGGAGCAAACACAGCATCATTCTCAGCTTGAACATTTAGTCAGCCAAGGTGTGATTAAGTTAACTGGTTAATAGTCGCCAGCACAAAAATCCTAACTCGCTACATCTAATTCCACAGTTGCTGGCTGTTGTTCTTCCTTTAGAGCACCCAGTTCCTCAATAAAAGCGTCAATTGCCTTGGCTGCTGACTGCTTGCCTGTTTTCAACTTATCAAGAATATTTTCACGTATTGCTGAATAATCTAGTCTGACTTACTGCACAAGAGAGACAGTCTCTTATGTCGGAACTCTTTAAAAGATTGGGGACACGACCCGCTTAAATAGACAAAGTTACGTATGCCGTCTAAATATTCAAGCGACCTGTAGTAAACAATTGATATCCCCCAACAAAACAAGCCAATAAACTTGTAGGGGTGAGGACAGCGCGGCTACTAAAAAATGAGAACTATTCCTATACCCAGCGCCACCCAATTTAGATATCGTTGCTTTTAGGGACTTCCAGATGATGCCCCTCGAGCTGTAGTACTTTTCGCGGGTGGCGACGGGATTGAAGCTGGGATGGTGCAAGCCGGGATTCGTCCGGTCATTGCGGTGGAGTTTGACCCCACAAAACCAGACTTGAGCAGGGCGATCGCCAAAACCCATCACCGCAACTTTAGCGAGTACGGCTGTAGAATAATCCAGCTAACAGTCCAAGAAATAGCACGGTTAGGATTTCTAGGTTTTCCGCGATACCCCGACTATCTCCATGCCTCCCCGGTGTGTGCCAACTTCAGTCAAGCTCACACTGCAAAAGCGGGAAAAGGCATTGAAACGGCTGACGATTTGAGTGCTGCGACGCAGTAGCAGAAGCCATCCGACAGTTGCAGCCACGGGTGTTTACGCTCAAAAATGTTCCACGCTATCAGAACAGTCAGAGTTTCAGTATCATTCTGGATGCTTTGGAGCAAGAGGGGTACTCGGTTACTTACAGCGTGGTCAACATGGATAAATTCGGACTACCCCAGGCGCGTCGGCGGGTAGTTCTGATTGCAAGTAGGGGGTTTCGGGTTGCCCTACCTTCGGGAGCTACACCTTGTGGTTGGTACGAGGCGATCGCGCATCTCATCCCCACGATGTCTGATTCACATCTGCTATCTAAACAGCAACAAGCTTTGGAGAAATTTTTAGCCTGGAATGCGCCGACACCACTGCTAATAGAAAGAGTGGGGGGACGCAAGTTACCCAAGTACAAGGCAGGGTCGCACCCCGCTAATACTATTCTGCGATCCCACTTCACCGACCACAAAGGCTGCAACCGTAGTAAGTTCGCTGATATCTGGTTGCCGGATGGTACGGTCAAATCTTTGTCTATTGAGGGGGCTGCCATTTTACAAGGTTTTCCGTCTTGGTATGAGTTCCCGCCTGAGACTGCTACGGCGGGATCAATCATCGGCTACTCTGTACCACCCAGTTTCGCAACACAACTATTTATATCTGCACAGAGTAAATTATTCGGAGTGAGTGTATGACTAATCTTGTCCAAAACTTAGAACAGTGCTGGTACATTTCTCCACCGTGGGGTCAACGAATTCCGCCGTTACTGGTCAGTTTGTTAGAGCGAGTGTACGTAAAGTCTGCCAAAGCTTTTGGTTATTGCACTGGTGTGGAGTGGTCATAACATGGCTGAAAATATGAAATCTTCGCTTGTAATACCAATATTACTGTTTTGGGAAGTGAACTTATTGGTACAGGTAACTTACAACCGAACACCAAGGAAAAACCTGTGTTTCGACTCGGTGAGTTAGTCGAGTTTCGGTTTCATGGCAATGGGTCACCAATCCGCATAGTCCAGGGCATTCAACTGATTAATGATTCTTGGTTCTACAGCATCGAGTGGATGTCTCCCAGCATATCGGAAAAAGGTGATGAGGTTTTTACCTCCAGAGATTCTATTGCACGGGTGACTGACTATGACTTGGAGCGGGTGCGATTATGACAGTGTACACCTCATATTATCGTGGCGAAATCCAAGGCGAGGCCATCTCAATCTCACTGTATCCTCCCAGAAATTGGAAAGGGTTGAGCAGTTGAGTTTGATCCACAACAGTTCAAGCTTAGTCTTGCATACTAACTAGCTTGGCATAATAACCATTCTGGCCAATTAGTTCGTTATGGCTGCCAGCTTCCACGATACGCCCTTGCTCAAGTATGTATATCCTATCTACATAACGTGTTGCCAACAAACGATGAGAAACTAATACTGTAGTAAGTCCATTCCTGATTGCTCGCAATTGCGATAGAACTAAAGCCTCAGTTTTAGTATCTAATGCAGAAAAACAATCGTCTAACAGCAAGATGGGGGTCTGGCGAATTAGCCCACGGGCTAGACTGGTTCTTTGCTTCTGTCCACCCGATAAAGTTACCCCACGCTCGCCAATTAATGTGGATAAGCCTGCACTGAATTTGTTGATCGTTGCCTCAAGCTGTGCGGCTCGCGCAGCCTGCCAGATTAACTCTAGTGGTCGCTCTGGATTATCGAATGAGATATTCTCCGAAATTGGTGCAGCGAACAAGAAAGTATCCTGGGGGACAAATGACAGATTCTGGCGGAGATGACTTAGCGGGATGTCTCGTAGGTCTTGCCCATCCACTTTGATTTGTCCGCTATTAGACTGCAATTGCCTGGCCAGCAGCCGCAGCAAGGTGGATTTGCCAGATCCTACGCGACCAATGATGGCAATCATTTCGCCAGGGCTAATACTCAAGGATATCTCTTCTAGAACCAGACGCGATCGCACTCCTGCACCGACCGGGTAACTATATGACAGATCGTAAACTGCGATTTCGCCATTGATAGGCTGGGCTGATGAACCTGCTGGAGCATCTTGAATCTCAGGTTTTTCATCCACAATCTCAAATACTCTGGTTGCAGCTGTACTGGCATTCAGCAAAGCATACACTACAAAACTGCTCTCCTTGATTACCCCAAGAATCATAGCCAGATAAAAGATGAAAGCTGTCAGCGTGCCGACGCTCATTTGCCCAGCCAATACTTGGCTTCCACCCACGCCAACAACGATTAAGGTCATCAAACCACTACCCAGCACAGTGGAGGCAGTGAAAATAGCGTTCAAATGGATCAACTTTTGATGAGCTAGCGCATAACGATGTGATACTCCTGTAAAGTGTTTAATCTCTCGCTCTTCCTGGGCATGGGACTGGATGGTACGGATACCCTTGAGGTTTTGCTGCACCGTTTCTGTCAACGCACCAAAACCCACCTGCACCCCTGCCGATGCCAGCAAAATACGCCCAGCCAAATACCAGCCATTAGCGGCTATCACTAGCAGTAACGGAATGAGCAACAATGTCAATTGAACCGACTGTTGCACCATAAAAATCGGTGCAATTAACGCCACACCAATTAGGCTTACTAATCGATGCACCGCAGAACGAAAAAAGCGACGGATAGACTCCATGTCATTGGTCGCTCGTGCAATCAAGTCACCCAACTGGTAATTTGCATAAAAGCCGCGACCAAGGGTTTGTAAGTGCGCGTAGAATTCTTGCCGTAAGTCATAAGATATGTAAATTGAAATTAGTGCATTTTTGCGGCGACCAAAGTGCAGGATCGCAAAGCGTACAGCCGTCAAACCAAGTATTGCAAGAATCGGCAATAAGATATTCTCGTCTTGTTTTGAAATCAGATCAATGCCGACTTTTAGATAGATGGGAATGGCAGCTTCAACAACATGAACAGCCAGCAGAGCTAATACTGCTATCACCCACTGAAAACGGTAAGGCTTAAAGTAGTGAAAAAGTCGCTGCAATGAAGTTAAAGTACGTAAGTCCGCTTTCAATCTTTCTTGATCGATTAACATCGGTTTAATCTTACTATATAGGGAAAAATCAATATTGAATAAAGGTGATTGTTTTGTTGAATTGCTTAATCACAGCACTTTGTATTTAAAGATAATCTACAGCTTTTTAATTTCCGAATAATCAGGTTAATATAGCCTAATTGAAGTCAATTTTTTGTACAAATGTCTATTTCGGGAATCACCTCAATATTAGAAATCTTTAGTTGGGTAGTTTGGTGTGTTTTGACGTATACCCTTGTATAATTGTGCTTCATAAAGCGTTTTATAAAAACCATTACGAAGCATCAATTCTGTGTGATTTCCAACTTCCACTAACTGGCCATGGTTTAATACAACAATGCGATCAGCTCGGCGGATGGTCTGTAATCTGTGGGCAATGATGATGGAAGTTCTGTTGGTGGTGACTTTGGCCAGCGCTGCTTGGATAGCAGCTTCAGTTTCTTGGTCAATACTGGCAGTGGCTTCATCCAGAATGAGGATTTCAGGGTTCAAGGCAATGACACGCGTAAACGCTAACAACTGGCGTTGACCTTGCGATAGATTTTGGCCGCGGTCTTCCAATACCGTATCAAAGCCTAGTGGCAAGCCCTCGATGAAATCTAGGGTCTGTATCAGTTTGGCAGCATGTCGGGCATCTTCTGGCGTGATGGTCGAGTTACCCAATGCAATGTTGTCATAGACGGTGCCAGGGAACAGATGAAAGTCTTGAAAGATCACACCTACACGCTTACGGATCTGTGCAGGGTCTATCTGCATAATGTCGATGCCGTCAATGAACAAGCTTTTTTCAGGCACATCGTAAAAACGGCAGATGAGCCGGGTTAGCGTGGTCTTGCCAGAGCCAGTAGGCCCGACAATAGCGATGTTCTCACCGGGTGCGATATTCAGATTGAAGTGCTGGATAACTGGTTCGCCAGTTTCATAACGGAAATTCAGGTCACGAAACTCGATACGTCCGTGTAAGCCTTCAGGCAAGGGTGTAGGCTGCGACGGCACGGATAAAGACTCTTTCCAGTCCAGCAGCCGGAATATGCGATCGCAAGCCGCCGCCGCTCGGAACACTGCATTTGCTTGATCGCCCAAAGCCACAATCGGACGGAACAGCATGTCGCTAAATTGCAAGAACAACACGACCGATCCCAGGGTGGTAGTGTGGTTCAGTACATGTTGCCCACCAAACCAGAGGATGCAAGCGATCGCCAAATAAGATATGTTATCGACGATCGGGTTGTATATGGTCTCTGCCATGATGGCCTTCGTCTCAGCCACCCGATTGGCATCGTTAATAGCAGAATACTGTTTAAAGCTCAGTGCCTCCCGCCCTGACATCTGCACGATTTCAATACCTGATAAGTTTTCGTGTAAATGCTCGTTGAGGCGCGATAAGGTGGCACGGATGACCTGATAAATCGGACTAGAATAATATCTGAACGTGACGATCACACCCGCCACAACAATCAATAAAGGTGATAGCTTTGCTACCAGTATCGCATCCAGAGACAGCATTACACTAACAGCGACAACTAGGGGAATCAATTCTCCAGCTAGCGCACCGACACCAGTCAGCAGTTCAGACAAGCTCTCGATATCGTTAGCGATCCGAGTCAATACCTGCCCAACCATAACCCGGTCATAAAAAGCAGCAGGGAGATGCTCGACATGGGCAAACAGATCCCGACGCAAGTCGCTCAGACCCAATAGTGCTGCACGAGACAACTGGGTGCGGAAGGCGTACCCAAAACCAGACCACAGCATTACCCAGAGTAAGCCGACTACGCAGGCGGCGATTATTTGTTCGGTGTCCAGCGTGATTGCTAACCATTTGATTAATGCCGTTTGTCCATAGTCTGGGAGATCAGTCCGGTAGTTATGCATCAGGATACCGTCTACTACCACTCGACTAACCACAATTGGTACTAACACGGCGGCGGTGGCCGAGAGCATAGCAAACAGCAGCGCTAACGCAATGCGCCATCGGTACGGAACCATCCAGTGCCGTAAGCGCCAGACATTGCTGGCAAAGGAGTTACGCGTACCGATTGATGCTTCAAAGGGGTCGAGCCGGCCAAGAGTGTTAGAGGTCTTTAATGATGTCATATTGCGATCGCCCCAGGACTGGCATTAACAAATTAGATAAGTCTTCTGCATCGATTTGATGACTTCTTCACAGGTTGCTTCTGGTTATGGCAAAGATGGTTTTTTCGTCAGGTCGTGTAGTCATTGCTTTCTTGATGCATTTACTACTGAAGCAAACCGTATATTTCTGGTTTTGTAGGTTCAAGCTTAAGCTGATATACTACGTCCTCTATTTTCTACTGCTTGTTTTAGTCACTGTAACTACTTAAAAATACTGTTTGTCGGTCGAAATAACGTATTTTAAATGAAGCTTATATTCTCATGAACGAGAGTAAAAAGCAAGCATAAAACTGTTGAACCGGAGAGTTACCAAATATGAGACACTAAGCATGAATACAATTTCATATGAATGCTCATTTGTTAAAAAGTGCAAATAAATTTTAATTATCAACTCTGTAATTGTTGCTATTTATACCGAAATGACGAAAACTTATCGTTTTCAAGGCAATGCAAAATAGTCCAAATTTAAGTATCGATTGTGTAGACAAGGGTATAAAATCGAAATCTAGCGTTTAACGCGCTCTGTAAATCTCTGCATTTTGCGTGAGTACGAAGGATTAACACGCTTATAGCAACGCCGAGTAGTTACAAAACCCTCACTGAAAAATTTACAGAAAGAAACAATGTCAGCTAAAGTTCGGGTTTCCAACGATACGAATAGAGGTGAAAACAGATGGGCTATGCAATCTTAGAAAAGCGCGTGCAATGGCAGTAACACCCCATACAACAGAAAGATTATGCCGATCAGCAGCAAATGACCTGGGAAACCAAGATCCATAGGACTCTCGGATTGTTTTTATTTGTTCAGCTGAACTAAATGCGTGCTGGAGGTATTTATCTTTACCAGTAACTTGAAATGCTGTGATGGCAACCTCTAGGTCATCCAACAGTCCAACTGTATCGGTTGCTAATCTCTCAACAGCAAGATATTCGTCGATTTTCCTAAGTACTTGCTCTGCATCTATTCTCGTAGATTGAATAATATCTAAGTTAGCAAGTAGGTGTCCTGGAGAGTGCCTAACCCCTGGATAATTCTGTAATTGTGCATATAAAAGACTTTCTAACTCATGTTGGAACCGAGGCGCCATTCTATGCTCATGCTTTAACAATTTCGCAAGTCCCATAGTCAATACTGCTGTAGCGTCAGGGAAACTGTTCATCCATAAACTAGGGTGTGGATAAAGCGGTGGAGGAAGTTCTCCATTTTTAGTTCGTATATCTAATAAATGTGTGATGAGTTTAATACCAATTTCTAGGCCTTCTGTTGACGACACCACAGAAAGCATAAGACCTGACAATCCAGATACAAAATCGCAGCTGGGATGAGTAATGAGTGTCTCTAGAGGTAAGTTTTGAATGCAGGTATTAGCAATTTTGTCAAGTTCTGGTGCTGTTAATGCCTGAGCGCAATAACGTAGACAGAAAATTTGTGCGCCAACTCCCAAAAATGCACCACAATAGGGGTTTCTCTGAATGCGATCGCTCCATTCAGGCTCTTGCCAAGCTTCAGAAATATGGTTAACGGACTTGAGCGTTGCTGCTAAGGCTCCTCGCGCCGCATCTTTCCAAGATGCTTGACCTGTAATGGTGTAGAGATCGCAAAATAATATAGCTAAACCACAAGTTCCAGTAAGTAAATCGGACTGTAGCACCTCAAGAGAAAGAAGATCCATGTGGGGATGATAAACAAGCCCTAGCCAAGCTAGATCGTTGGCAGATGATGTTACCGAATCTGCCAAGATAGAAGAACCTAAAGCGATCGCTTCTGAAATCCAGCTATTTTCAACTACGGCAGATTTCATATTGCGTTCTGTAACCTGCAAGTCAACATGAGGCCGGCTTGTCGCCAAACAAGAACGGATCAAATCCATTTGTTGTTCTAGAGGAAATTTATTCAGGCAATGGAGCCTTTGCTGCAAGCAATTCCAGGACGTATCATCGAAATACCCGGCAACTTCGTTTCCCTCTAAGGTAAACACAGCATTGCTATTAGGACGAGAAGTGAAGAATGGGATGTCAAGCCTTAATAAAGCTGCAATTTCGCTTTCCACGATCTGGCAGTGCTGATTTCTGGATTCGGTTTCCAGTTCCTGTGTAAAAACGGGTCCGAGTAGTTGTTGGAAAAAAATCTCTCTTTGAATAGGATCAACCAGTAGCGTCGGAGTCAGACTGGAACGAATCAACTTATGGTAAGTCCAGGTATCACGATAAATAAACCTAACTGGGACATTACTTAAGTAGACCAAAGGACTATCAGCAGCCAGCAGTGCTGTCTGATTGGTCTGCAAACATTCCTGCATCAGCTTGTAACCTGCAAGAATTTCCTGAAGATATTCTGCCGCATCAACTGGATTATTATCCAAAACTGGAGCATGTTGAGTATGACTCCAGGTAAAGTAGTCCTGTTCATTAAGCCTGTTGCCGTTATGTCTGCTTGCTGTTGGACGTTTATAAGGAGTGATGAACTCGCCAGGCATGGCCAAAGCACCAAAATCCTCAGCCTTAATCCCCATCTCAATAGGTGTTGGCATGGCGATGATGCAAGTTTCCACTACTGACTCGGCCAACATCTGTCGGGCAACTTGTTCTGCGGGTAACAAATTGGTTGGGGTTGCGCGTGGTTGGAGTATGGTTTCTAGATCGATAAATACAGGGTACTCCCCATGAGCAACTAAGTTATCCAGCCAAAAGTCACGTCCTTCCAGCAATTGCAAAAGGCGGATTGTCATGCCCATACGCATATAAAATCTTTGAACCTCCTGGGAATTTTGACATGGTTTGTATTCCACGAACTCTTCCCAGGTATAGTTACCCCTTGTCAAGATGCTACGCACATGTAGTTGAGGTTCTAAACCTGATTGATTCAGATCGGTAACCAGGTTAATAAACGCAGCAGCACACCGCAGGTCTTTTGGTTTATAGACGACCTTGTTACCCGATGCAAATGTCAAAATTGCCACTGTGCGTCCTTGGGCGTGAACATCACCTGCGTCTCCTTGAAAGCCAGTTAACTGTCCTAGCTGCATTCCCCTAAACAGTTGAGTGCAGAGTAACTCCCGATCTGCTGCTAGACGTTGACAAATTTCGGTCATCCATCCCCGCCAATTCATATAGGAAACGGCAACCAAGTATGCAAGGACGGGAAATCGTTCAAATCTGTCTAGCCAACTAGTCACGTCGCCATCTAAAATCGGTTGAGACTTAGCCCCCAGGTTATTCAACAAACCTGTATTAGCCGCTAAAAGATGCAGTTCAAAGTCCACAACTGAGCCAACCAGATGCCAAAGTCGATTGGCAAATACAGCTAGCATGTCAGTTAGACCCGCAGCCGATACAGTTAATCCCGACGTTGCAATACACTGTTGCAGGGTAAGCTTTGCACCTTGTAGGAAAGGTTCTATGACTTGATGATATGGGATTTGTTGATTGTCTGAGATATTGTCTGATTGTTTTACCTGTTCCTCTGGGAGTATAGCCAGACTAATTAACTCCACAAGAGCATTAGCCCATTCAGGTAGTTCTTGGGGATTTTTAATTAAGACTTCAACAAATTTAGCTGGAAAATAATTTTGGTTGATGATTGTTGACTGGGAAACAGATGTTTTGATTTGTGCGTTATGGGTCAGGTTTTGAGTTTGCAGATAGATGTCAAATTTTTCCGGTGCATCGTTCGTAATTGCTTTTTGCCATTGCTGTGTCAGTTTCTCAATTCGCGCTTGATTTACAGGCGATCGCGGCAAGAAAAACTCGCTCATGGTACGCTCATGGGATGGAACAGCGCGAGCAATGATTTGTTGTAGCCGTTCTTGCTGCTCTTTGGAAAGTCTAGCCCATATATCAATTGTTAATTTCATCTAATACTCCCGCACGCAGCAATTCATTTAGCATCGATTGAACAACTTCTGGGTTAACATTGCATTTTACAGAGACAATCTCTGAAATTTCTGCTACAGTCTTTCTACCCCTGTGGACTAGATCGCCAATTTCTCGCCATTGACTGTGGCGTTCTTGACCTTGAAATGTTGTAGATTGATGAAATCGTCCATTGAGCCGAAAGCCTGTTTCTAACTCTTCAAATTGCAGCCAGTCGTGAAAACAAAGGCGATCGCTAGGGCGCAAAAATGGCGACATCTGTTCCTCAATCATGCGATTCAGCAATGCAGCTAGCTCTGCACCATCGTTGAAAGTACCCTGAGCATGAATGTAGTAACCGAGAGGCCAGCGATCGCTAGCTGTGGCCGGACTAATTAACTGCACAGTGCGATCGCACATATTCAATAAAAACCCAGTCACACAACCGATGCTGGCCAAAGGATATTCCTCGGTGTTTGCATAGGCCGGATCGCCAGTATACCAAGGCGCCCAAAGCAGGTTTTTTCGCTGTTTCTGCAACAGTTCAGGCTCTTTGTTAGCTCGCTCGCGGAACTTACCTGCATTGCCAAAGGCAAAAGCTGATTCACGATTGAGTGATAGACACTCAACCTGTGCCAACTCTTCGGCGCTGAACTCGGCATGAACTTGATTCAGCATTTTAATACTGAGAATAGAAAAGCGATTCAGCCAGCATCCCCGTTCTTGTGATATTTTCAGCAAGGCACGCGTTTTTGCTGGGTCTTTTAATGCTTGGGCTGTAGTGGTCGGGGGAAACACCCCGGTAATCTTGTAAAAATCAAGACAGAATTGCTCATAGTCTGGATTGTCCAGTGGATCGGTAGCCCAATAAAGGAAACCACTCTGGACGCCAGTTCCCAAATATTGATGCAGAACTAGCAGCACGTCGTTCCACAATACTTGGTTGGCGGGACTATATTCAAAAATACCACTCAGACGCTCTGGACTCAAGGCGCAAAACCAACATCCCACCGAGCAGCCTTTGGTCAATTCAATGCTCAATGAGGCGTGAAGATTAGACTTTGTATGGAAAGGCCCAAGTTCCAGTAATTGCCTAGCAATTTGTCTCTCTCGCCAGCTATAAATCCGCAAATCACTAGGTAGGGCCTGTTTTTTATAAAATTCATTGACCCAGTTGGTTTTGGTAACGACGATTTGCCACATGGCACGCATAGCTTTTGAAGGCTGAGAAACATCGGCTTCAAATAACGATTGCACATCTGCTGGGCTACAATTAATGCCATAGCCAGCAAGTGTTCCTGCTTTATCTTCATTCAGTGCTTTGCGGAAGTCTGGATCGGCTACCCATCGTTCGTTGAAGCGTTTAAAGATAGCATGTTCCTGGAGTTTGCTGTGATAGGTAGTTAAGGACATAAATCTTTATCCAACTTCTAGTTATGATTGGTGAGGTTTTGGTAAACTTCCTAAGATAAATTCACCCACTGAGGTTTCTGCAAAATAGTCTGTCTTCGCCGCCGCAGCAAACATGTCAGAGTCACCGCTGCCTAAAGCACAAGGAGCGAGGTTCATGGCTGTTGCTACTAAGTACATGGTTTGGTAAACTACACCCACGTGTTTTAGTGTTGTGGCATAAGCGATCGCATCATACTTCCAAGAAATTCGTTGGAACCTAGCAGCCAGTGTAATCAATACCTGGGGATTGCTTTGCCGTGCCGCGATGATTGCATAGTTTAACAATGACTCTACGAACCGATCGCGCTCCCGCAGCCGAGTTAGTTGATGCTGCAATGGCTCATAATGATACAATCCGCTCGGTAATCCCTCGCACTGATCGATCGTCAGATAAAACTCCAAATCGTAACATTTACCCCCAGCCGGATAGGGGCGGCTACTGACTTGCATTACCTCTTTTCCATATCCATTAGCAGCCTGAACTGAAATTTCACTGAGAGTTCGTACTCGTGCAACCCGATAAAGAAATTCACCTAACTGCTGTAGCGTAATCGGTTTTGTGTCGTAAGTGTACACGGAACGCCGTGTTTCCATCACATAGCCCAGTGGTGGGTCATTAGCTTGCAGTTGTGCAAGTTCTGGTTGATAAAGGTCGATTTTTGGGCCTTCAGGAGATGGTTTGACTGCTGGCAATGGTTGAATTCGGTTAATGTGACGAAAGTTAGCTCCAAACAAATTGGCGTGCCGACCGTAACGACTGCGACTGTGAAAGACTAGATCGTGGAAGTCCCATTGTGCCAAGGTCAAATTACTATCTTCGCTATCTCCTCCATCTGCAAAGACAGTTGTCAACGCTTCTGCATTTAACAAAAGTTGCAAGCAACCTGCAACAACTTCATCATTAATACCTGCCAAATATCCTCTCAATTGGCGTATGGATTGCGGTTGTGCCAGCAGTGCAATTAAAGCTGTAGCTCGCCAATCATGTAAGATAATCTGTGTATGACCGACAGGAGACTCAAGTACTAGATGTTCGTCTTCGCGTCGGCAATAAGCGAAGCGAGAAAGTTGATAGGGTCGATCGAGGTCTAAATCTCGCCAATGAAAGCGGTAGCTAGGACTGATAGACACAATCGTGGCGATCGCTACTCCACTAGCAACCACTGTATGTTGCAGCCAGCCTCGTGTCAGAAGTTGGTCAAAGTGGTAATAGAATCGGGTCAGCGCTTCACCGCCGTCAGTAGTTAAAACCGACTCGCTTAATTCATCTACAGTTGCTTTACCCTCTTTCAAGGTAGTAAATGCGGCTCGTAAGCCTGGTGTCAAGCACTTGAAAGTGAGTTGACCAAATGCAGAGCTAATACAAAGACTTGCATCTGGCTGATCCTGCAAAATCAATTCCTTTCGCAGCGCAACTTGTAATGAGTTGCTTAGAGACTTGCTGAGTGTATTAAGTGCCATTGCATAAAATTCTCTAAACTTTTAGATAAAGATAGCCACGGGGTTAAGTGCTGTTTCAGAAATTGGTTCGGTCAGCCATCCCATTTTTACTGGAACGTCGTACAGACGCCCTGGTGCGAAACGCGCCCAAAAATGTCTCAGACCTGGAACCACTACTTTGACCACAGATAAGCCAATGTCCGGCCGAGTCTGATCTAAAACGAGCATTTCCAACCCCAGGCGCTCAACAACTGACTGACAAAGCAAAATGTCGTCTCGTAAATCGTCGGTTTGAGCTGATTTGTAATCGCTGCGTCGCCGGGGCAAAATGCGATCGCACGGTGCAAGATATGGTTGGTTTGCTAGTGTAGCTGTGCGCCACCATTGGATTGCTTCTGGATCGTCATAGCTGTAGCCTGTACCATCAGGTTTGCTGGTAGAGACACCAGGTAACATTTGATTTAATTCTGTTAATGCACGCACAATACCTAGTCTGGGGTCAAAATGTGCCGCAGGTGCAAAGATGATATCTTCCAAGGGGCGATCGATACGGCGAGAAATTGCTATAAATGCTGGAATGTCAAGGTCGTTTGTTAAATCGAGAACCCAAAGCTCTCGATGAATACTATGGTAGTACTGCCTTAAATTTTGAATGTATGGATCGTCAAAGCTATCGAGGTCAACTGCTGGTTTTCGTAATTGGTTATACCACCATGTAGCAACGCTATCTCGTTCTACTAGCTCCATAAAGCCTTGGAGAATTGCTTCTTCTTTGGTATTGCCAGCAGCAGAACCATTAGAATCTGGTAAGCAGAAGAAATGCTTTGGCAATGAAGGGTAGCTGTAATAACAGTAGCTAGTGGGTAAATAGCGGAATTCTTTGTGTGTCAATGACCACAGCGGAGTCCAGTCAATTTCGGCTTCTTGGTCAAAGGCTAGAGGAATCATATCTAAACGGCGATCGCGGGCGTTCCATTCGTCGCGATCGCGATACTGGGCTTCACTAAAGAGCATACAGTCTTGTGGGTTGATAGCCTGTGTCCCTAAAGCATCAGCACTGGTTTTGCGCCGAATTTCTTCACCGCGAAAAACGCCGGAATAGCGTTCAATTGCCTCGCAAAGGGCGCTGGCTTGGGCTTGTGCATCGGTAATTCCTTTGCCACAAGAAGAACCCCGAATGTGACGCCGTAGTTTTTGAAATGAGTCATAGCGTACTGCCATGTTATGCCCAGACATGTAGACGTGCAAAGGTGAATTGTCTTGGTCTGTAACGCGAATTAAACTTTTAGCGATTCCAGTCAGTGGACTAATGTGATGTTTGTTGTTTTTGAGTGTTTCTTCTGGGGATACAGCGCGATGTCCACCATCTGCAACAAAAGTTTTGCATACGCTATTCAGCACAACAGCACTTGGCGATCGAGATGCTTGATATTCTGCATCTCCACATTCTAGACACTGGGGACGGCGTACAACTGTATGTTCTTGTATTTGCAGCCTACCTGTATCAAATGTGATTAATTTATTCTTGAGTGTCGTATTCTCACCCAAGACTAACCATTTTGCTACCTCAATTGCAGCCATACTTAAACCCATGTTCATGGTTGCAGGTAAGGATGCTAAAGCAGGGTAGGGATGAATTCGTTTGTTAATCCGTCGTGCAAACTCTTCGACTTCGTAATTGTTACGCAATCTTTGAGCCAGACAGGCCCAACAACCGGTTTCTCCAGGTTGGAATAACGGCCCTATCCAAGAGTAAATACCGTTCGGTTTAGCAATTAACCAAGGTCTGCCAAGTTTTAGGGTATGTTGGTTAAACTCCTCTAAACCATCTTGAAGATAATCGTCAACAAGTGCAACTGAGAACTGGGCAGTTTCTATAGGTGCTATACGGATATAGAGTTTTTCTAAAAGAGTCAGAAATTCTTCCTTGGGAACGTCACCAAAGCAAGTCACACTCACAGTTTTAGCAGCCAAGACTTTGGCGAGGGTTTGCGTGTCTACCCCGAATGTATTCCAAAATGCTGCGATCGAGTCTGGTAGACCTGTGAATGACTCTTCAATATGACCGTTACGCTCTAAAATCAGCAGAGCATGGTATATTTCAGTCTGCGAAAATTCGTCTTGTAGTTTGTCAACAATCTGCTCGGTGTGACGTTGCCCATCAATCAGAGGCATGATTCGGGCATACACACGACCAGACAAGGCGAAATAACGACCTTCTGCAATCAAGAGAACCTTGTCATTGCCAACAATTTCAACGTGTAGGTGGCTCTTCAGTTTGGGTTGTTTAATCATTAATGCACGATCCTGGATTTTGCAACTATTACGATTGGGCGTTGCATATTTACCAAGCCCTTCTGGGGCGGAAACGGGGAATGAGGGGTTAGCGGTAGTTAGATCCCCAACTTCTTGAAGAAGTGGGGGATCTTGCAACCTCAGTTCCCTTTCATTGCTTTTGTGGGATGGGACACAAAGCCTATTCCTTGTATTTCTGGATGGGCAAGATGCTCATCCCACAAAAATTGTCCCTTGATTCAGCAACACTGAATTAAGGAGGAATTGTGTATGAATGATTTAGCAAATCGCAGATTTCGAGGTCTACAATCAGGTGACGATTCAAACCGTCATTTGATCGCATTCTAAATTCTCAATTCTGCTTCTAAGCATTAACTACAGCTGTTTGACGATGCTGTGGAAGCTGAGGAAAGACATGAAGGTGTTGTGCAAGCTGAACTTGCAGTTGTTTGGCAACTAGCAGCTGCATATATAGCCATCGACAAGTCTTCATGTGACAATTCATCAGTCTGGGGGATGACGAGATAGAGAGTATGTGAGTTGCGTTCAGCTGGTATTTCTTCAAAAGACTTGCGAATTTCGATTTTCATATCCGATGGTATCTCTAAACCGTATTCCTCAAGTACAGATGTCGGTTCCGATACCAAACGGCTTTTGAACTCTTCGTCCACCATAGCCATTGCTGAAACTTGACTGATTACTTTCTGTGCATCTTTCGTAGCTTCTTTTTCTACAAACAAGGTTGCGGTTTCCATACTGTCTCTCTTTTGATGTTTTGGTTGTGTTGGGTTGAATCTTGTAACAAGGGATGCAAAGAAACGATTTCGTTAAGCGACTGGTTGAGGAACTAGTCCAAAGGCAAGATGCATCCCCAGTGCATCTTGCTCATGCCATACTTCAACGATTTCGTTATTTGCTATACGAGTGATTACAATCCCGGAAACTTCTGTTGTTTTTCCTGGTTGTGCATTAGGAACAACATCGCTGGAAATTGTGTAGCTATACCGTCCAACTACTTTATCTCCACTCGCAAATACATCATGAACTTTCACATCAATGGGGCCTGCTTGTCTAGCAGCATTAACCGCATCTGCGCTCCCTGATATACTGACATCCATACCGCTGCGACTGAGATTGTGTTCCAGTTCATCACAGAGTAATTCTTCTAAAGTCTTGTAGTCACCTTTGGTTAAGGCTTCTATATAACGAGACATAATCTTCATGTTTGCTTCTGGATTTGACATGATTTTTACTCCTTTTGAAAAATTACACGATTTGAACAATTTGCTTATACCAATTCCTGTAATATTGCGCTTTTTTTCACTTCAAAGCAATTTAGGAATTGCCCAAATAGTGTCTATTTTTGGGCAAGCTCTATAGGCGCATAATCATACAGGACTGGTATCAATTGCAATCCTTATTTTCTAATTTCAACTTATGGAATTTTCCTTTAGTAAAGGAATATTATCTGCACTAAATTATAGAAATTTGTGTGCAAATAAAAGTAAATATTGCATCTAATGACAATAAATATTCAGTTCCCTTACTAAATTAAAACCCATGCTCATCATCTTACCTGCAATGGGTGACACGAGATGAAATAAAAAAAATAAAAAAAAGTTAAACTTTTTCCAATTCGTTTACGAATAAAACAGCAAATTAAATTAGACCCTCCATAACAGTTAAAACTGAAAATAAAGCGTCATTTTATTGGAATTAGTGACAAAAATTAAATAAAAATAACTACCACCACATTAGATATTTTGGTGGAGTATTGCACCCTATTAATTAAGAATTACCCTTCGATTTACGCTCGCAAACTTGCGTTAGCGAGTTTGCCAGACCCTCGTTTTTACAACGTCTCTGACAAAAGAAGACTTGCGCTTCACTGCATTATCGACGCAAAGTACCACAACGGCAAGTTGCTTACGAATTGCGAATTAGTAATTATTTGTTCAACCGTGAGCAACCAAAGCATTCTGTTGCTGAATCTCAAGTATTTGAAAGTTGTTTTTATAGCTGGAATTACGTCCAAAAACCATAGTATGAAACCATTTAATCCATCGTTCTTCTTCATTGCCATTTCCCCAATTAAAAGGTAATGTTAAACCTTCGTCTGTCCAAGATACATCGCTGACTTTAATCACCGTATTGGGAATACATTGCGGTTGTGCTAATGGAGTATATGAAACAAGACGACGTGCTGTCGTGAAGTAAGTTATCCAATCAAAGTTGGTGGTGAATATTTTTCCTTTGCTCTTATCATAACTTGGTAATACAATCAATTGTTTTTGGTATTCAACAACACTTTCTAGATTGCGAAAGTCCGGATATCTCTGCAATAAATATTCTTTTAGCGTGTTGAAAAAATATTCAAGTTGTAAACAGATTTGAATGAATATCCAATGACTAGGTTCTATTTGGTATTCAAATTGAGGAAATTGGGAAATATCCATAAAAGCGATCGCATCATCATTTGCCAAATAGGCCTGATAATTTTCCTGCACTGCTTGATACCAGTTTCTAGCAGGATTTATCTGTTGGATAAAGTTATCAAATAAATCATTGTAAAACCGATCGTAAGGAATATTGTGGGTAAACCTGAGATAGATGGCGATTAACTGCGTCACACTACAATTGTGTAGGGACTTAATGTAAGCCGCATAGGTATTCATTTTCACCCAATCATCAGATGAAAATGTCTTCGTCTTGACGATGAGTCGGGATTTTGTTGTCAAGGGATCAAATGGCCCCCGCAGACGCATACCATGATTCAATAAAACGTAGCGATCGACTGTTTCAATTTCCCATTTTTGAATATAATCTGGTTCTGCTGCTGGTGCGTTCGGTAGTAAATTATAAGGAAAAACCCAATAATACGTGTGGATTCCCCATTCCATCAAATCTGAAAAACAAGCTTTCCAATACTCGTATTTGTCTCCAGGAATTCCTAAAATTAGTTGAACATAGACTGGTATACCATCCTCCATAAGTTGCCGTGCGACTTCGTACTGTTTTTGTGTAGAAATATTGGAACGGTTGGTAGCGGCTAAGACTTCTCGATTTGTGTGTTGGATAGATAGCACATGGGCTGACAAAAGACCAGTATTGAGAAACTTCTTAGCAATTGTCAACGCTCTGTCTGGATTATTTTTAGCCGTGTTGTAAGAAAAATATTTAGGAAAACCGTACTTTTTATTAGCAGCAATCAGGAGATCCGCAATTTCCATATCCCTTGGTAACATCCCAAAGTTGGCGTCAGCTGACATGACAAAGCCGATTTTCATTTGTCCAAACCATTCGATCTCGGCTTTGATCCTCTCCATCGGTAATTGCCGAATTTTTGACATCGTATTAGAACCCCAATCACAGTAGCTGCATTTGTATGGACAACCGCGATTGGTTTCCCAAATGACAATGACATCACTACTAATAGAACTAAGCATCTCTTGATAGTAGGCGCTTTGCTCAATATAAGGGCTATGGTAGAATTCCGTTGGTATCTCAGTCGGCCCGGTGTAAATATGTCCTTTTCCGTCGGTTCCTGGGAGATAAAGTCCAGAAATATCTCCAAATAAGTTTTTATTAGCGATCAGTTCACCAGTGTCGTCATATTCAAGGACTTTTTTGAGAATCTTGGTAAATGTGATTTCTCCATCCTTGACTGCAACCATATCGATATAAGGATATTTCTTAAAGAAATCTACATCTTTGTAATCTGGTTCTGGTCCTCCAGCGATTATTAAACATTGTGGGTGGAGAGCTTTGATTTGCTGTGCAATTAGGCATTGCAACTTCCAATTCCAGATGTAACAACTTAGTACTAACACATCTATTGAGGTATCCTGATAAGGACGCAGAAGGGTTGAAACCTCTGCTACTTGGTTGATTGGCGAAAGCCAACGTACATAGTCTTTTCCAGTACCGTAGTTCTCCCAATAAGTCTTAAAAATACCCCACATTATGGGCAGGTATGGCAACCCCATCTCAACTAATGGTGGCTGGCTCACCAGAACGGTTTTACTCTTGACAGACAGCATATTTCTCTACTCCCTTGTTAATTCTGTGTTTGAATGGTGTGTAATGGTGTTGTTACATGAATTAAAAAAGGTACACCTTCTCTCCGTAGAGTAGATTATTAGTCTTCAACTTTGTAGTTGTCTGGCTTGTCCGACTGAATCATGCGATTAAGTACCACAACTCCAGTTGAATCCACTACTACATGAATAACCTTATTCTTTGGAACTATCGGTAGTTCCAAAGATAGTTTGTTTAAACGACGGGACATCATAGAGCGATCCGGTACTTCTAGCTCAATACTCACGATCATAAATAGTGCTTCTAAAAATCCTTGTGTTTGTCGTCCTGGTAGATGAAACACCGATCAAATCGTTATTTGATAATATAGATTGCACATTTATGTTTTCTTCCTCTTCTTCTGCGTCTTTACCCCCATCAATTTTCCATGACTTGGAGCTAATTCATTAAATAAATCAAAAGTTAAGCAAAGAAAACCTTACTGTAAGTCTTGCGGATACAGCAGAAATCATTTAGGCGTTTTTAACTTAGTTCCTAATAATCCTGGAATCAATACTAATAGACATTTTTAGGCATTTCTTTTTCCTTTCTTTGTTGAATTTCTCTAGATAAGACTTGAAAATTGAGAATCAACCCGATGATATAGAGCTAATACCATAAAAATATACATCTTATAAGCTGTTAATACAATGATAGTTAAGCAATAATTAACAAATTCGGTGGGTTTAAGTCCCCCGGTTCTATAACTGCTGTACGTTCGCTCATTTTTGAAAGGTGAAAGGAATTAATGCCTTACAGCTATTTTCAAGTAATTGAACCACAAGTCAGGTAAACTAGACATGAAGTAATTGTTTGATTCGATGCCAGTATCTTACTCAGAGGATTTGCGTCGTCGTGTGATTGCAGCGTGGGAAGCTCATGATGGCTCTCAACGCCATTTAGCTCAAAGATTCAAGGTCAGCTTGTCATTTGTACGAAATCTACTACGTCAGTATCGCCAAAATGGAGAAATTGAGGCGAAACAACGTGGGGGATACCAAAAGCCAACAATTCAAAACGAACATCTTAGCCTGATTAAGTCTTGGGTGGAAGAGAAAAATGATTTGTTGCTTTCAGAGTTATGCGTTGGGCTTTGCCCTGTTAGATAAGGTCGATTCACCTTCCCCGACGACTGCAACAGACTTTTGACTGTCTCCTCTAGTGAATCTGAATACACTCGACTGATGCGATCGCAAATTACCTGCATCTGCTCACACTCGGCAGGCAAGTAGTTGTACGGCTTGAGATACTGCAATCCAACGGTATACTCACCATCCCACATTCTCACGCTGCAACTAAAGTCATTCACTGCGCTGACAATAGCCCAGCACCCACCTTTGCCTCTCAGATCAGGATTGTCCTTAGCAAGGATTTGGCAGACTTCGCCGATTTGGTAAGTATTGGGTACTTGGGTTCGCTCCATAATCCTTTGCACCACATCTTTGACGATTCTACCAGTTGGCACTTTAGAGCCAGTAACTTATACTGCTCTTAGCCATGCTTCCTGCTGTTCCTGGGGTTCAAGCTTTGTCATGGGTCGAACTTGTCCCTCTGCTGTGGGCAATTTGTGATCAAATTGATCACAAATTTCAACCAAGTTATCAAAAACAACAGCCGCATCCATTAAAAGATAAGACTGGCGACGACTATGAGCAAATCTCTCCCGGCAATATTCCTCAAATGTTTTATGCGTCGAACGGTACAGTCTGCGATCGCGTAATTCCGCCAGTGCCTTCCCCGCTTCAAAAACTGCTCTCTCCACTTTGCGTTCCAAGTGTTGGCGATCGCGCAGTTCTTCTTCTGTCAACTCTGGAACTTCAACAGCAGTAACCGTAATTGTTGCTGAACCTGGGTTTTCTTCAAGGGAGATATCCTCTTCTACAAGGTCATCAGTTGGTGTGCTGTCACTGGATACGGCAGAGGTGGCTTTTTTGCGCTTAGAGGTTGGTTTAGTCATTATTCCACCTCTAGCGGAACAGTGCTTGAACGAATATCGAGTTGTGCCATGATGGGGGTGTGATTAAATTGATATTAATTCCCCAAACCTTTTGCTGAGGTTGGGGTTTTTCATTGGCTGGTTTGCATATTTCATATTGGCATCTGCGGTAATCATCCTTGTTGCTTTTTCGGCTTTAGCATTGTCTCTACATCCCCGTATATAAAATGTCTATGACAAGCATCGGCACGTTATCAAAAATTACCTGAATGTTTCCATTTCTGAAAAACACACACCGATTGCGTTCCCGCTTCGGGTTGCCGAAGGCATCGCTCAGAAACTACTTGCAAAGATTGATTTGAAATTGGCTTATGTTGGTCGGTTGGGCAAGCGTGAAAATCGGGAGTGTGTTTATCAGTTTGTTGCCCCTGATGACCAGCATGATTCGATTTTTGGGCAGTGGTTAAATCGGGATGAAGCATCCTACAGTGAGTTGGTGTCAGTCACTAATAATATAGTTTTATCGACACCAGTGATTGACACAACCTCTCAAATATTAGAAGAGGTAGTGTCCAGCCCCCAAGGACAAGCCTGGAAAGGGCTGAAACTGAAATTGCAGCAAGGCTTGGACAGTATTGGCTCTTCCTACAGCGAGTTAATGTCCAAGGTTGGCGAGGCTGTTGGCGTTGCTGATGGTGAGCCTTACTGGAACGCATACCTGGGGCAGTGGCAAGTTTGGGTTAACTTTGCTTGGGGGTGTAAGTCTGTGGTCTGTGATTGGCTCAAAGCGGCTTAGACCAATAAAGCTCCCGCTTAATATTGAATAAGTTTTTGTGGTCTAGCGTAGTTGCTCAGATTTGCAGGTACTTCAATATGTGGATGTAATTTGGGATCGTTTATGGGTACAGCCGCTGTCAATTTTAAGGGAATTTCTCCTGCCCATACAGGTATTTGATAATCCGCTTCATCATCAATGGGCCCACCAGTGCGAATCTTTGCTGATGCTTCTGTGAGCGGTAAAGATAGGACTATAGTTCTGGCTAATTCGTTATGGCAAGGCGATCGCACTTGCGACCACCGTCCAAGAATAACGTGTTCTGTAAATGCTTTCAAGGCAGCTAATTTTTGCTCTGCATCTTCGACCAGTGTTGCTTTTCCAAATACAACTACTGAATGATAATTCATTGAGTGGTGAAACGCCGAGCGTGCCAATACTAACCCATCAATTAAAGTCACTGTTACGCAAACATCAATACCTTGTTGCAGGGTTCGCAGCATTCGACTAGCAGGTGAACCGTGGATATATAAGGTATCCTCAACTCGTCCATAGGCTGTAGGGATCACAAAAGGCTGTCCATCTGCGACAAAACCTACATGGCAGACTAATCCTTCATCCAATATTTGATAAATGGTGTCGCTTTCATAGTTTGCTCGTTGGGGTACGCGTTTAACTGTTGTTCTTTGGCTAGAGGCTTTTTGTTGAGGCATGGCTGGAAATTTATACTCTATATCGTTAGAGTAATCAGGTAAGTGGAATGATACAAGTGCCACTTTTTGAATAAATTACCAGTCCACTTATCTCATTTGTAATTCCTAACCCGAATGGATTTTGTTATTAGTATTGACCTAAAAGCAGCTTTACCTTTGTATCGTCAAGTTTACGCCCAACTACGTCAGGCTATTCTTTCGAGAAGATTAACCCCAGGAAAAAAACTGCCTTCAACGCGAACCCTTGCTCAATTGCTTAGTGTTTCCCGCACCACTGTTACCCAAAGTTATGAGATGCTCCTAAGTGAAGGTTATCTAGAAACAATTGTCGGATCGGGAACATTTGTCTGTCGTCAACTCCCTGATGAATTACTAAATATCACACCGATTGAGCCAAAATCACAACTACCTCATTCTTCAATATCCTTATCAACTTATGGCGAAAGTTTGAGCGATCGAGCTTTTTTACACCTACCAGAAGCAGAAGTAGAAATTAGCTTTAGTTATGGGCGACCAGCTTTTGATCAATTCCCAATAGACTTGTGGCGTAAGCTCTTGTCTCGCCATTGCCGCTTTAGTCGATACGTGCTTGACTATACTTATGACTCTATGGGATATCAACCTCTAAAAGAGGCGATCGCTGACTATCTGTCACGCTCCAGAGCAGTTAAGTGTAAGCCAGAGCAAATCATTATTGTTGCTGGTTCACAGCAGGGACTTGACTTGATTACACGTGTATTAATTGACCGTGGTGATTGGATAGCAGTGGAAGAACCAGGTTATTTAAGCGCTAGACGAGCTTTTTTGGCACAGGGAGCTAGTCTATTCCCTATATCTGTAGATCAATCTGGCTTAATAGTCAGTAGCCTAACAACAAATATCATCCCTAACATTAAATTCGTTTATGTCACTCCATCTCATCAATTTCCTACAGGTGCTACGTTATCTCTTTCTCGCAGGTTAGAGTTATTAGCTTGGGCGCACAAATCAGGGACGATGATTATTGAAGATGACTATGACAGCGAGTATCGTTATGGTGAGCGTCCCATACCAGCATTGCAAGGATTAGACCAAGCTAACTCAGTGATCTATCTGGGTACATTCTCTAAAGTACTATTTCCGGCTTTGCGTCTTGGTTATTTAGTTTTACCACAGAATTTAGTGCATATATTTGCTCGTGCAAAATGGCTCGCAGATCGGCAATGTAGTTTGTTAGAACAGTACGCCCTGACTGATTTTATTACCGAAGGACATTTAGAACGCCATATTAGACGGATGCGTGCGCTCTACGACCAACGCAGGCAGACTTTGGTGCAGTCTTTGTTTTCTTATTTCGGTGACAAAATTGAAATATCTGGGGAAAATGCCGGAATGCACCTGATGGTCAAAATCAATACTGAACTCACTGATGACAAAATAGTCCACCTTGCTGCTCTTGCTGGCGTAAGTATTGGGGCAGCGTATCCTCAATATTTAAAACATAGCCCTGGTAGCGAATTTATCTTAGGATATGCTGAACTCAATGAGCAGAAAATTCAAGAGGGAGTACGCCGACTAGCTCAGGTAATACTAATTGACTAATATGTAATTTGCCAGATGTCGCAAATCTTGCGTTGCCCGGTCTTTGACAATTAATCGATAGCTCATGTATCGTTTGGGTTGCCCATGCTGTTCTGACCTAAAACGGTAGAACGCAGGTTTTGCCAATATTCTGGTGTTACTTCCTACCCTTCTCCATCAATACCTTCTTTCAAAAGTCCTTCTAACTTCACTTGTACCTTGCGTTTTTGGTCTTGCTGTACCAATGAGAGAAAATATTCGCCAATGCTGCTGTAAGCACCTGACATCACTTGTGCCTCTACATAAACGCGCACCTCATCAGGTATATTAATACTGATATTCATTGGCGCTCCTGCATAACTAACCTTATTATTTTAGCTGACAGTTTCCATCAATCCTAAATTCCCGGTCGCTATCTGGATTATGTCGGTCGGTTGGGTAAGCGTGAAAATCGGGAGGCAATTGCACCAACTCCAAACAATAGACCTACTAGGGAAGTACGTTCTGGTACTGATGTAGATGAAGAACTCAGGGTAATATTGGCAGCAGAATCTTGATAGATGTATGTTCCTGCCCGTCCGACTTCACCCGTCAAGCTAATTTCAGAGCTTGAAGTTTTTTCTAAGGTATATCTTGGAGCATCAAAAGCAATGCCAAAATCAACTACTAAATTCCAATTCGACCCAGAACCAAGCTCAAAATCAACATCTGGGGTTAAGTTCCCACCATTAGTAGATCCTGGATTCAAATTCAAGTTTAGATTGTTGACGGATAGCTCCCAATCGCTCAAAGTCCCGGACTCTGAGTAAACCACGAATCCAGAATATTCGCTCTCTTTTGGCAAAGAGTTCGTAAGGAATGGGCTAGTAGCATCGACTAAGGTAAAATCACCTGAAAATTCTTGTCTAGTTAGAATCGCTCCCAGTACGGGAGTAGCATGAAATACGCTTGCAACTACCAAACCAATCACGGCGACGCTAACTTTGGGGAGTCGAACTTGATTCATGTATTGGTCATGCTATTTAAATTTGTTGAAGGTATGCTATCACATCCTTGTCTCGTAGACAGGAAAAAGGTGTCCTTTTCTCAAGCCCCTAAATTTATTTATGGGGTTCAAAATTATGAATTTTGAATTCCCCGTTCGCGTAGCGTCTCGCAGAGAAGGGGTTGACAGCTTAACTTTCGGTAATCAACTGTAACAATACTTCCGTCGAAATCTTGCCACTGATATCAGCACCTTCCAAGAGGCTGTCTGCCAAATCTCGCTTGTGCTGATGCAATTGCACAATCTTTTCTTCAATAGTATCCTTTGCTACTAGACGATAAATAGTAACTGGGCGTTGTTGCCCAATGCGATGGGCGCGGTCTGAGGCTTGATCTTCCACGGCGGGATTCCACCAAGGGTCTGTATGAATCACGTAATCAGCCGCAGTCAGATTCAGTCCTGTACCACCCGCCTTGAGACTAATCAGAAAGACATCTCCTGAACCAGCTTGAAATGCATCTACCCGTTTTTTGCGCTCTGCCACTGAAGTACTGCCATCTAAATATTGATAATTAATACCTTGCTGATCCAGATAATCTCTGATAATGTGCAAATGGTCAACAAACTGACTAAACACTAACGCCTTATGACGATTTTCCAGCAGTTCACCTAGCACCTCACCAAAAAGTTGTAACTTGGAACTAGGTAATTCAGTATCAGGCATAACGAGGCTGGGATTACAGCAAGCGCGACGCAATTTCATAATCTCAGCTAAAACCTGCAAATGTTTCTTTCCTGCTTCTGCATCACTTTCGGTCAGTTTAGATATTGCTTGACGGCGCAACGCTTCATAGAATGCCTTTTCCTCTCGACTTAACTCTACATGAAGGAGAATTTCGGTACGAGATGGTAACTCTTCTAATACCTGATTTTTTGTCCGTCGCAACAGAAATGGTTGAATCAGTTTTTTGAGTTTATTACGTGCAAGTTTATCCTGATATTTTTCAATGGGGGTAGCAAAGCGTTGATTAAAGCTTTCAAAAGAACCCAATAACCCAGGATTAATAAAGCGGAACAAATTCCATAACTCACCCAGGTGATTTTCAATGGGAGTCCCAGTAGTCAGCAACTTAAAATTAGATTTTAGGTTCATCGCTGCCTGAGAACGTTTAGTGGTCATATTTTTAATCGCCTGGGCTTCATCTAGGACAATAGTTTGCCACTGTATCTGAGCAAGCATTTGCGCTACTTCTTCCTGCTGTAATAAACCATAACTGCATACCAACATATCTAAAGGTTGTAAACCATCCAATAATTTTTGGCGGTTAGCACCAGAAAATTGAATAATATTGAGAGTTGGGGCAAACTTCTGCGCTTCACTCACCCAATTCATACACACAGAAGTTGGGGCAATAATTAGGGTTGGCCCTTCATGGGCGTTTCTGAGGATGACAGCTAATGCCTGCAAGGTCTTACCGAGTCCCATTTGGTCTGCTAAACAAGCTCCCACACCCCAATGTGCCAGACGCGCTAGCCAACAAAAACCCTCCATCTGGTAGTCACGTAGTTCTGCTTGAAGCGTAGATGGCAGTTCCGGCTGGAGGTTTTGCACCTCCTTGAGACGCTGGATATGTGTTTTCCAGTGTTTATCTGCTTTTACCTTACCGACCTCATCGACAAAATCTTCTAACCCTAATGTTGCCAATGGGTGAAAACGAATACCTTTACTATGTTTTTCTGAAAACATCCGCAATTCATCGAGGCGTTTCCGAAAAGCTTGAGTTAAAGCCAAAAATTGACCATCACCAAGGGGGATAAAACGGCTGGGGGTTTTCTCTAATAGTTCTAGTAGTTGCTGCATATCTAGCACTAGGTCGTTATTCAATTTCAACTCCCCTGTGGCTGCAAACCAGTCTTGCTGACGTTGAATTGATAAATTAAAGTCTTTCAAGTCGGCATTATGGCTAACACGCAGTTTTTCTCCTTGTGGCCATTCTATGACTACGTTATTTCCCAGTGTTTGCAGTTCTAGAAGCAGTTCTAAACAGTCTTCGGGATCGTCTATAATCCATTCACCATCTTGTTCTTCAGTTTGAGTCAAGGTGGCGCAGGCGGCTACAGCATCTTTGGCAAGTTGCTTTTCTTCAGACAGATTTCGTCTGGTTTGGAGACGTTTACCGTCAATCTCGGCAATTACAGTTTCACCACCTGTACCAGGACGGTAGTAGGGGCCACCTTGGGCAAAGGGGCGCGACAAAAGGCTGATTTTCAAGCCGGCATTGGCAGGTAAAAGATGAATATGGGGTAGAGTCTGGGCGGGTACTTCTTCTGCACCTTCTGAACCGCCACCAATGTCAGAATGTACGGTAACGATACCAGAGACAGCATTTATGGCTGCTAAAACTTGTTTCTCTGCGATCGCAGGTACATTTAATTTATTATCTATACCAATAATCTCTGCAATGCGTCTGTGTTCGGCAGTAATTTCAATGACTTTGATGCGGGTTGGAGTTTCTTTGATATGCAGAATATTTTGTGATTCTGGTAATTTGGGAGAAAATTCTAAGGTGAGACGATCAAGTTTCCCTTTTTTAACCAGTAGTTCCGGTTCTCCCTTGACAATTTCTACACGGATAGTAGGTGTATCTTCCCAAAAAACCAACGGGTGTCCAATTAAAGCAGAGATGGCTTTTTCACCGAAGGTATAATCAACTTTGCCGTAATAGCCTTCACTATATACCTCAATACAACTACATACCCGCATATCTTGGGGTGTGATGTAATCAAACTCAGATAATGCACTGTTTAGACGCTTGAGGGCTATGGGGCGACCTTTACTCCATTCTCCTTTGGCATTAACTTTTTGTTCTCGTGGTTGTAAGATACATCTGCTGGGATAGAAGGTAATGAACCATGCTAAACGCAGTTCGGATTCTGGTTTTCCTGGTGTTTGTGGTTCTTTTTGGAGATTTGCTAAGGCATTGAGGCACATTTCCCAAGCTTCTTGGGGTCGAATTAAGTCTATGATGGTTTGGATATTGCTATCTTCTCGCAGTGCCTCTGCAAGTTGTTTATAGTTACTACTTGGTTTGAGTCGGGATAGGAGTTCTGCGGTTTCCATTGCCAACCAGTGATAACCGGAGGCAAGCGATCGCCGATACAATGGTTCTAATAAATTAGGTAAGCGTTTTTTAGCACTCTCAGCATCCATCCAGTAAAGGCATAGCGAACAAAACAATGTTTGTAAGCTATTTTCTTCTTCCACTGAAGAAATATGACCACTGACTACAAATTGTTTTTGAGTAATATCACCTTGGTGGACTTGCAGTACCATTTTCAGTCTGCCATAAGTGAACCTCAGCCAATGATCTGATTGACGGGACATCAAACTGGTGTACTCTTCTGCTTCTTTGAGGCTTTGCGCTGAACCATCTTTTAAAAGTGCGAGGATGAAAAATAAGCCCCCAATTGTATTGAAATATATTTGGCGTTTGCCTGTAGCCTTTTTGATGGCTTTCAGGGCATCTTTATAATATTTGATGGCTTGTTCATTATCATCCCGCAGAAAACTTAACCAACCCCAAAAGATTGCAGCGTTATTTTGATATTCATTTGATATCCGCTCCAGACTTTCTTGTGCTTCTTGGGTACAACCTTGTAACAACAGTTGTTCTGTCAAAATCAGATGTAGATAATCTGAGCAATGTTTTCCAGGTGTAGAACATTCTTCTTCTAGCAGCATCAACGCATCTTCCGAAGCGGATAATTTTAAGGCTGAATTGAAGAGGATACTAGATATACCACTTTCATATAATCCTTGTGGTAGGGTGTTAAACCAATCTGCATCAAATGGATTATTGTATATCTGCTCAAAGATATTTTCTATTACTATTTTTTCTTCACTATCAGCGTACTTTTGGTAAGCTTCAATTTGCTGATTAATAAAACTAAGGTCTTGACGATAAATACCAATGCGGATTTCTCTGATACACTGGCGTAAGTTGTAAAAAATTCGGGAATCTCTGTTCCAGTGAGTACGTATTGGTAGCTTCTCCTCTACTGCTGTGACGAGGATTTCAAACTGTCCGGTTTGTACAGCATGGCGAGTAGCAATTTCTGTGAGTAACGGATGACATTCAGCACCTTGCCTGTTTTCCTGTATTAACAAGCCTGCTTTTAACAATTTATCAATTTGGAAACTGAGGGTTTTAGTAACCCAAGGTTTATTGTTTTCATCTAAAGCGTCAATTTTACTAAGACAACTTACGAATGAATTTTTGTCTATCGGTGCATAAATTACCGAAAACAACTGGATAATTTTTTGTATGGAAGGATGTAACTCGAAATATTTCCTTGCGATTAGTGCTTGTTGGATTGTGGAATTCGGCTCAAAAGTAGTCATATTATTTATTTAGTTCTTTCAATAATTCCATTAATTTACGTTTACGTCCATGAGCCGCTTCTAGTTTGGAGCGATAAGCAGACCATTCAGATTTTTGCCCTAGTTGAATATAAGCAGCTTTTACTTTTTTGAGCCAATTAACCGCAGCGTCATAACGGTCAGCTTTTCCTTGTTCCATAATTGGTTCTGCCCGTCTGCGAGTTTCGAGAATTGCGATACCTTCGGTAAGCTTCGCTAACGCATTATTGCCATCTCCATTTTTTGCTAACTCCCGCGCTTTCTCAATTACAGCCAGCAAATCATCTGTAAATGGGTCTTCTTCTGAACCATACTCTAATTCTTTCAATCCATCCCGCAAAATCCGCAAGACATGAGAGCGGAAAGGTGATGTGTCAATTTTGCTTTGGTGGGTAGAAGGCTGTTTTGTTTTTGGTTTTGGTAAGTCTATCAAACTGACAAACTCATCAATATCATCAATTATTTCTGGTCTATTTTCCACCAGTTCTTGCAGTAATCGCTGAGTTTGAAGAATATCGAGGCGATTTAATAATTGTTCTAGTGTTGGACGTTCTTCAATCCTATCTGACTGACGCGAACAGCTTAATAAGGTGGCAACGATATGTTTGCACCAACCATCATAATTATAAGGGCAAGTACAACTTGCTGAGGTAATTCCACCTGCATCAAAACGAATACTGACTTGATATGGTGTAATTTCGCTACCCTCTATCTCTGCCTGAATCAGATTACCTCGTTTTTTTAGTTCAGCGATTGCCCCCCTACGGTAATATTCTTCACCACGACTGTAGGATGAAGCGTTGGAGTTATGACGTATTATTGCTTCAGAAATTTCTGGAATCGACATAGCACCCAAGTCTTTTATTTTTAGCTTACGCTTAAACTACCTTTATTTCCTCTTGGGTCTATATCCCACTTAAATTTATAGTTCACAAACCTTCTATTATAGCTCCTAGTGCCAAAAGTGACGATCGCACAGATTCCGTCAAACCAACGACCCCTGTAATATTCATGCCTTCATAAGGTCTAGGAGTTCTGAGAATTTTCAGACATTCACCTGTTTCGACATTCCATAAGCGGATGGTCTGGTCTTCACTGCTGCTAGCAAGAATTGGACTTTTAAGCGGAGAATGGATAAATGCGATCGCAAAAATCCATCGTGTGTGTCCAATCAATACTCTCAAGCACTTCCCAGTTTTCATATCCCAAATTCTCACGGTTTGGTCGGTTCCCCCGCTTGCCAGCACACAACCATCAGGACTGGCAGCACTGATCACAGCATGAGTATGTCCTTCCAAGGTTCTTAGACATTGGCAAGTCTTGAAATCCCAAATTTTGATGGTTGTATCTTGACTGGTACTGTGCAAGGTTTGCCCATCTGGACTAAATTTAGCTGACCACACGCCGTTCGTGTGCCCACGAAAAATTTTCAAGCATTCCCCTGTAGCAACATCCCAAGCTCTAATTAGGGAATCTGCACAGCAACTAATTAGCATCTTGCCATCAGGACTATAAACAAGTGATGAGACAATATTAGTGTGATTACATAACACACCCAGGCATTTCCCAGTATTGACATCCCAAATCCGTACCTGCTTGTCACTACCACTACTGGCTAAGGTTTGTCCATCGGGACTGTAGGTAACTGAAAGTAGCCAGTTTCTATGACCCCGTAAGACTTGCAGGCATTCTCCTGTCTCTATGTCCCAAATTCTCACTGTTTCATCTGCACCGCCACTGGCAATGGTATTACCTTGGGGATGAAAAGCTACGGTTCGTACCCAATTAGTATGACCAGTAAAGGTTTTGATACACTTACCAGTCTGAATATCCCATAGTTTAACTGTTTGGTCTTCACCACTGGCTAAGACTTGGCTGCGGTCATTTTCATCAAGTGGAGAGGTCGCTAATGCCCACACACCACTACCATGTCCGCGAAAAGTTCGGAAACACTGTCCTGTATGAATATTCCAGAACTTAACAGTTTGGTTGTCATCACTGGCAATCAAGGTTTTTCCATCTGGAGTGAATGTCAGCGATCGCACTGTGTGGGTGTGCCCTGACAAGGTTTTCACACATTCTCCAGTGTAAATGTCCCACAAGCGAATTGTTGTATCAGCACTGCCACTAGCTAAAGTTTGACCATCAGTACTACAACCTACACACCAGACATGGGCTGTATGACCTTGGAGAGTTTGCAAACACTGCATTGCTTCTAAATCCCAAATCCTCACAGTGCCATCAGCGCTACCACTTACCAGCATTTTGTCATCGGCATTAAATGCTACAGACCACACAATACCCGTGTGTGCTTGCAGGGTTTTCTGGCACTCACCTGTATTGAGATGCCAAAGTTTGATAGTATGGTCGGCGCTACCACTTGCTAAAGTTTTACCATCTTTACTCAGAGCGATCGCCCAGATCCAATCTGTGTGTCCTTCAAGACTTTTCAGACATTCACCTGTCTGAATATCCCATAATTTAACCGTTTGATCCATACCACCACTGGCAAGGACTGAATAGTTTTCTTGCCGAGCCTGGGCTACAGACCAAACAAAGCCTGTGTGCATCCTGAATACTTGTAGGCATCGACCTGTGAGATCCCATTGTTTAACAGTTTGGTCATCACTGCCACTAAATAAGGTTTGTCCATCGGCACTAAATACAATAGAACGCACCCAACCTGTGTGTGCTTCCCAGGTTAAGCATTGCTGTCCATCTGTTGTTTGCCATAGGGAAATTTGACCAAGGGTATCCCCGATTGCCAGAAGACTGCCATTTGGACTAACTGCTAGTGTAAAGGTATAGCTGAGATTTGCCGTAAAAGTAGATTTAGTTAAATCTGAGTAGGCGAAATTGGTTTGGTGTAAATTCACACCTTTTAAATCAGCTTGCCAAATCGTCAAACTAGAAAAGTTGCGATCGCTTAAATCTACTTGCAGCTGATGAAGTAAATTAATCGTGTTTCCGCCCACATAACCGGCATCTATTGGTTTTTTGCCACGAAGTGATCCCAGAATTGTCATCAGTTGAGCTTCAATCCGATTTGCAGTTCCGAACAAAGAAAGCAACTTTTTAATTACAGGGTTGAGGATTAAGTAAAGTTGAATTTCTTTGATATAGTCTTTCGCCGTCGCTTTCATCAGTGCATGGCTTTTGAGAAGAGAAATGTTTTGAGTTTCAACTTCAACACAAACCTCTTGAATCAAACGACTAGTAATGTACTCCATCAACACAGGCTGTAGTGTGAATAAACCACTACCTTTTTCAATTAGGCTGCGTCTTTCTAAAGCTGACAATGCTTCTAGGAGTTGAGAAGACGCAATCAAGGATAATAAATCAGCCTGTATTTCGGGAAAATTTACAGGTTCGCGGTTGATTGCCAACCAATACATGACTGATTTTTCTAAAGCTGATAAACGTTGAAACTGTTGTTCGAGCAAATCTTGAATATCACCGAATACAACAGTACCTTGAGCAAGAAAATTAGAAATATTACTATCAAATAAATCCCGGATTGTGGTTGCTACAATCTTCAGCGCCAGTGGATTACCTGCATAGGATTGAATTAGAGTTTGCCATTCATCAATTGAACCAATAAAGCTACCTTTGCAGCTAAAAATTGCTTGTCCATCAGCAATTAATAAACCAGATAATTGCATAGTTCTAACAGGCAACTTTTCGCCTTCAATTACCGCCACCTCTTTAGGCTTTTCTCGACTCGTCAGCACCAAACAGCTTTGGTGGCGAAACTCACCAATTCGCTTAAAAAGCTCACCATACCCTTCGTAACCAGAGCGATATTGACCTGTTCGACCCTCATTACTGGTTAAGATTGTCTCTGCATTATCGAGAATTAGCAGACAGCGATGTTTTTGGAGATAGGTAAGCAGTCGAGAAATGCGATCGCTCACAGATTCGGGTAAATCTCCCTGCTGTTGGTGAGAGAGAACTTGAATCAAGCTAGTGAGTAGCGCTTCAATGGTAGGGGCGTTATAGAGCGATCGCCAAATAACATACTCAAAGTTTTCCTGAAGTTTCTCACTCAACTTCACAGATAAAGAAGTTTTACCAATTCCCCCAATCCCCAATAGTGCCACTAACCGACAACGGTCTTGATTAATCCACTGCTCTAAGGTGGCAATTTCTTGGAAACGTCCGTAAAAAATCGAAACGTCGAGCGCTTCACCCCAGTCTTGATAAGTTTTTATGGGATTATCAGGCTTGATTTCTCCAGTATTGTTCTGACGAGAACACCATCTTCTCAAAGACGAACGGAGGTTATCTTTAGTAACTTTCTCACCCATCGCCTTAGAGAGCATTTTCCAGAGTCGAAAGCCAACAATTTTGATGTAGTCGGCATCATAATCAAACTTTTCAGCAATCTCTGGATATGTTTTCTGTTCCCATGACTGTCGGAAAATAATTTCTTGCAAGTCATTTAGAGGTGTTTTTCCCAGAATTATTTCAACAATGGCTAAGGCTTCTTCGGCAGTCATTTACCCAGAGGTTGCTTACTAAAGTTAACTTCAACTTGTAACTTTCAATAACTATTAGTTACTGCAAAGATTTAGCAACTTTTTTAAGATGCTATCAGTTGTTGATTCCTAACGAACAACAACTTTAAATCATCAACAAAATCATTGAAATTATTCTAAACTATGACTACTACCTTACAAAGACGCTCTAGCGCCAATGTCTGGGAGCGATTCTGTGAGTGGATCACAAGCACCGATAATCGTCTATACATCGGTTGGTTCGGTGTCCTGATGATTCCCACCCTGCTAACAGCTACCACTTGCTTCATCATCGCCTTTATTGCTGCACCCCCCGTAGATATCGATGGTATCCGCGAGCCTGTTGCTGGTTCTTTGATTTATGGCAACAATATTATCTCTGGTGCGGTTGTTCCTTCTTCCAATGCGATCGGCTTACACTTCTACCCCATTTGGGAAGCAGCTTCTTTAGATGAGTGGCTTTACAACGGTGGCCCCTACCAGCTAGTAATTTTCCACTTCTTAATTGGTTGCGCTTGCTACATGGGACGGCAATGGGAGTTGAGCTACCGCTTGGGAATGCGTCCCTGGATCTGTGTAGCTTATAGCGCTCCCCTGGCTTCTGCGACTGCTGTCTTCTTAATTTACCCCATTGGTCAAGGCTCTTTCTCTGATGGTATGCCTTTGGGTATTTCTGGAACCTTCAACTTTATGTTGGTGTTCCAAGCTGAACACAATATCCTAATGCATCCATTCCATCAGTTAGGTGTGATTGGTGTGTTTGGTGGTGCTTTAATTTCTGCGATGCACGGTTCTTTGGTGACTTCTACCTTAGTTCGTGAAACTAGCGAAACCGAATCTGCAAACTACGGCTATAAGTTCGGTCAAGAACAAGAAACCTACAACATCGTTGCGGCTCATGGTTATTTGGGACGGCTATTTTGGCAATATATCAGCTTCCAAAACTCCCGATGGCTGCACTTTGTCTTAGCAGCTTTACCTGTGATTGGTATCTGGTTTACTGCTTTGGGTATCAGCACGATGGCATTTAACTTGAACGGATTCAACTTCAACCAGTCTGTCATCGACTCCCAAGGGCGCGTAATTAACACTTGGGCAGATGTGATTAACCGTGCCAACTTGGGTATGGAAGTAATGCATGAGCGTAATGCTCACAACTTCCCTCTAGATTTGGCTGCGGGTGAAGCAGCACCAGTAGCTTTCAATGCCCCTGCTATCCACGGCTAACGTTTAACTGTCATTTTTTATAAGTGCTTACCCCGGCTTACTTTGTTGAAGCCGGGTTTTTTAACGTCTTTCTATCTGGGAAAGCGGCCGCCAAAGGCACTGGTAAAGCGGCTTTCGGTTGTATCGCTCACTTGAACGAAATTCTTACCCAGTATGATTTGGTTATCGCTTCTCCAAGTTTAGAAACTGGGGTCAGCATTGACATTAGAGGTCATTTTGACGCTGTTTGGGGAATATTTCAGGGAGTACAGCCGGTTAACTCTGTACGTCAGATGTTAGCAACACTACGGGAAACTGTGGTCACACACATACAAAAATCAAGCAAAAAACTCAAAATCTTAATTAAATTTGAATATATGGTCTTTTCCTGACAAAATTGCTATTTACTTTACGAATACTTCAATATACACGTATTTTTTCTATAGGACTCATATTTGATTTTTGAACAAAACTCAGTATACCTTTATTCCTCTTTCCCAGTCCCCAATCCCCAGTCCCTTACCTCTACGAGTGATTCAGAAATCAAATCGGATTGCTATAGTAAGATTGTGAACTTTTCAGTAGATTTTCGATGCTTAAGTAGACATAAACTACGCTATTTTGCTAAATTACTCACACAACTTTTGCATAAACATAATAGCTAGGACTTACGCATTGACAGAAAATCCAAAATAGCAGGTGTAGTTTTCAAGGCTTATAGCAAGATTTTTCAATGATATTTTGGGGATCACAACCAATCAAGGGAGATTGATAAAAGCCTGAAACAACGTATTTACGTTGACACACAAGATAATTATTTTTACAGTGCATAAACATAATAACTTTACTTAAATTTAGAAGCTAAGTAAGCATTTGCACTGAATATAAGCTTTATTTACAAAATTCTAAATGCAGGCAAGTTGCTTTTGCTCGCAGTTTTTAAAGCTGCGGACAACTTATTCTACCTGCCCTATTTGGTATCCGCGTACTAAGAAATTTATCTAAGATTGTCATATGCCAGATTTAACAACAAGGCAAATCTTCACATTTGCCAATAGCATTTATTTGCTATCTGCTCCGGGTACATGGGGATCTACTCAAGTGGAAGCTCAAAGTTTTGGTGGTAATCTCGTCACCATTAACGATAGCAAAGAACAGACTTTCTTGGCAGGCTTATTTGCTAATCGAAATCCGTGGATTGGTCTTTCTGATGCTGCATTAGAGGGTGTATTTACTTGGGCTGGGGAACAGAGTGCTTATCAAAACTGGATACCGGGACTACCAAGAACTGATAATATTAGAGACTTCGTTTATTTGAGTAGTTCTGGCTGGAATCATGACGTTCAAAGTACTAATCGTAGAGGTATTATTGAAATCAAGAACCCCGCTACCCCGATTTTGGTAACTGAAGATTTGGGGATAATTGAACCTGCAACTGGCAGCAAACAAGTTCAATTTAAAGTCAAAGTCTTCGGCAGCAGTAGCCAGTCCATAAAGGTAAATTACAGTATCACTCCTGATACGGCCTTATCTGGCATCAACTACTTAAACACCAGTGGTAGTCTCACTTTTAATCCTGGAGAAACAGAGAAACTCATCAGTGTCACCATCCGCAATGATGGTGAAGCCCTCAGTGGTAAACAATTTTTTGTCAATCTGAATTCACCAACCAATGCCATCTTAGGAGATAATCAGGCGATCGCTACAATTTATGAAGCTAGTAACGTAGTGACTTTTGGTGGCAAGACTTATCTATTATCAAAAGCAGGTAGTTGGGGTCAAGCACAAGTAGAAGCTCAAAGTTTTAGTGGTAATCTCGTCACCATTAACGATGCCAAAGAGCAAACTTTTTTGGCTGGCTTATTTGCTAATCAAAATGTGTGGATTGGTCTTTCTGATGCCGGAAAAGAGGGAACATTTAACTGGATTGGTGAGCAAAGTGCTTATCAAAATTGGATACCAGGGCTACCCAGCACTGACCAAATTAGAGATTTTGTTTATTTGGGTAGTTCTGGCTGGAATCATGACGTTCAAAGTACTAATCGCAGAGGCATTATTGAGATTCCCACCCCTGTTTCTGTTCCCATTCCCGATCTGACTGGAAGGCAAATATACACTTTTGGTGATAGTGTTTATCTGTTATCACAAGCGGGAAGTTGGGGATCTGCCCAAGTGGAAGCTCAAAGTTTTGGTGGTAATCTCGTCACCATTAACGATGCCAAAGAGCAAACTTTCTTGGCTGGCTTATTTGCTAATCAAAATTCATGGATTGGTCTTTCTGACGCTGGTAAAGAGGGAATATTTAACTGGTTTGGTGAGTCCAGTACCTATCAAAACTGGATACCAGGACTGCCCAGTATTGACCAAATTAGAGACTTCGTTTATTTGGGTAGTTCTGGCTGGAATCATGACGTTCAAAGTACTAATCGTAGAGGTATTATTGAAATCAAGAGCCCCACTACCCCGATTTTGGTAATTGAAGATTTAGGGATAATTGAATCTAGTAGCGGTACGAAAGAAGCTGTTTTTATTATCCGTCGTCATGGCAATACTAGTAATAGTGCAACTGTGAAATACAGTACGTCTAATAATACTGCGCTTGCTGACAGTGATTATCAAGCAACTAGTGGTACGTTGAATTTTGCGCCTGGACAGAATGTACAAACAATTAGTATTACTATCCTCAAAGATGCTGACACAATTAGCGCAGAAAGCTTTTTTGTCAATCTGAGTTCACCAACCAATGCTATTTTAGGAGATAATCAGGCGATCGCCACAATTTATGAAGCCAGCGACGCAGTTACTTTTGGTGGCAAAACTTATCTATTATCAAAAGTAGGCAGTTGGGGTCAAACACAAGTAGAAGCTCAAAGTTTTGGTGGTAATCTCGTTACTATTAATGATGTAGCAGAACAAACTTTTCTATCTGGTAAGTATGCCAGTCAAAATCCGTGGATCGGTTTTTCTGATGCCGGGAAAGAGGGAACATTTAACTGGATTGGTGAGCAAAGTGCTTATCAAAATTGGATACCAGGGCTACCCAGCACTGACCAAATTAGAGATTTTGTTTATTTGGGTAGTTCTGGCTGGAATCATGACGTTCAAAGTACTAATCGCAGAGGCATTATTGAGATTGCCAACAACATTAACTTAATTGGCAGCACAGGTAATGATTCCCTCTTCGGCACCGAGGGAAATGATACTCTCGATGGCAATGCAGGGAATGACATCCTGATTGGTAAAGCAGGTAATGATAATCTGATTGGTAAGGCTGGAAACGATAGCCTAATTGGTAACAGTGGCAACGATACTCTCAATGGTGGTACAGGGAATGATATTCTAACTGGCGGTAGTGGTGGAGACCGCTTTAGCTTTAATTTTCGCAATGAAGGTATTGACACAATAACTGATTTTAGCGTTATTAATGATCTCATCACTGTTTCTGCATCTGGTTTCGGAGGCGGTTTGGTTGTAGGTACGCTGCCATCAGCACGGTTCATTATCGGAACAGCTGCTATAAATGCTAGCCATCGATTTATCTATGACAATACTAACGGCAAACTATTCTTTGACATAGATGGATTAGGCGGATCAGCACAAGTCCAAATAGCTAATCTCAGTACCGGACTAGCCATGACTAATGCTGATATTGTTGTCATAGCTTAGTTTAGTTTGTTAGAGAGAGCAAAAACGGCATTGCATAATAGAGGGATAGGATTGAGGTCATTTACTATGCAATGTCTATATTTCATCAATTTCTATTGCAAATTATGCTTCTATCCTAGAACGGTAAAACTAACTTGAGAGTCGAGATTAAAGCTTTAATTGTGTTTGCTAAAAAGACAATCTCAAACGATTTTTCTACGATTCCAAGATACCTCTAGTGGTCTGTCAGTTTTCTATTTGTGGGTAAAGACGGTTGAGGCGGATGCGAGCATCTGCGGTTGAGAATTGCCAATCCACCGACAATTGCTTGCGATTGCGCTGAATGTACCAAGCAGATGTTTCTCGTTCTAAAGTTTCACGATCTGGAGTTCGTCTATCCAAACATTGTCGAGTTAATGCCGATAGTTCGTTCTCAGCAATATTGAGCCAACTACCATGTTTAGGTGTAATAGTCACGAAGCTTATCGTAATAATCATCCTGCCAGTTGGTTGACACTACTTCAACTATTAGTTTGACCGAACTAGCATTATGGATAATCGAAGGTTAGTAGCTTTAGTTCCGATTGTGTTTGACTCATAAAAGTTAGTGGATTTATTTTTACTGTTCAATTATCCTTTTTATTATGCTAACGAAGCGATGATGCTCCCTTTGAAGGCTGAGTCCTCGTGTAAACCCTGTAACCCACAGCGTACCCCAATCTCAGCCCCAGCGATCGCCGTTTCTATGTCAATTGAACAAGTTTATTTAATTTTGAGAGATTACCAACAGCTAGTCTCCATAATCGGCTCGGCTATTGGGATAGCTGATAGTGAACCAATATGGAACGCATACCTGGGGCAGTGGCAGGTTTGGGTTAACAATGGATAGTAGGTGTACGTCTGTGATGTGCGATTGCCTGGTGGGGGTGTAGATCGATAAAGCTTTGGTAAAGAGTCGAGTTAATTCATGCTTTAGATTTAGTCTCTCCAGCTTTTTTAGAGGCAGCAATTGCACCAACTCCAAACAATAGACCTAGCAGGGAAGTGGGTTCAGGTATTGATGTAGATGAAGAACTCAGGGTAATATTGGCAGCAGAATCTTGATAGATGTATGTTCCTGCCCGTCCGACTTCACCCGTCAAGCTAATTTCAGAGCTTGAAGTTTTTTCTAAGGTATATCTTGGAGCATCAAAAGCAATGCCAAAATCAACTACTAAATTCCAATTCGACCCAGTGCTATCTAAAATTGTTGAAGGTATGCTATCACATCCGTGGCAACTTAAGATACACTCACTACACCAAAAAGTTCTGCGATGCCTGCGGTGTTCTCGAAGAATCGCTCAAGCCCAAAAATAGGCAATTCTATTAAAGAATTACTCAATACCCTCACGAGTGATGAGCATTGCAGCGTGATGCTGGAGTTTGAGGATGTTTGCCCGGACAAATTTGCTCAACTGCTTGTCGATGCGCCGCAATGGATTGATAAGTTCGTTCAAAACATTCAATATCTTTGGATCTGTGACTAAATTCGGTTCCATATTCATTTGACACAATATCACAGTCAATACCCCCTAATATTAGATGGGACGGCTCAAAGTCGTTTGAACTTTTTCTGGAGAAATCTCAATGACCATTTCAATGTACCAAGCTTTAATACCCGTGTCTATTCGCACACTAAATAACCTTATAAACATTCTTGAAAAAGGTGCTGCTTATGCTGAAACTAAAAAAATAGACCCTTCTGTGTTGATTAATAGTCGTCTATCCCCAGATATGTTTCCATTATCAAAACAAGTGCAGATTGCCTCTGACATAGTAAATAGAGGTGCTGCACGGTTAGCAGGAATAGAACCACCTAAATTCGAGGACAATGAAACTACATTTGGTCAACTTATTGACCGCATTCAAAAAACTATTTCTCATTTAAATACTTTTAAACCTGAGCAAATTGACGGTTCAGAAGAGAGAGAAATTACCCTACAGATGCGTGACAACACTCTCTCTTTTCAAGGAATGCCATTTCTCTTATATTTTGTTTTACCAAATCTTTATTTCCATGTCACAACAGCGTATGACATTCTTAGGCACTGCGGTGTAGAACTTGGCAAAGGAGACTTTCTTGGTCAGCCTTAATCGGAGCCATATCTAACGTCATTATTGCTATTCGGTATTGCATGAAATTCTCTACTCTCTTTGAGGGCGTTTGAAAAGTATGTTTTGTATCAAAAGTAACGTAGCCAACCCAGAGCAACGAAAAACTAGGATTCTTCCTTTTACTTTGTGACGCTCAGAATGGCGAACTGTAACTATCTTGAGCTTTTCAAACATCCTCACCAATTAGACAGCCAGGGTCTGCAAAGGCGATTTGATAAAGAATTTTTAAGAAATTAACATTCTTCAGAAAAGGAAAGACGTAATGCTGAAGTAATCTCCAAATGGCTAGCATCTGTAATGTACTTCATCCATGTCGAAACCTAATTATTAGTTTTTCAATTTTTTGGAGTAGAGGATAATGTTGAAATTCACCTGTTTTATGATTGTCGGGGCAGTATTGTCAATCAATACACCCGTTGTGGCTGAAAGTCCTGCGGTTAATAGTCGTGCGGTTAATATCAGTATTGGCAGTATTGGTGGTTCCTTAGATAATGCCGCTTTGCGAACAGTTCGCCAGGTTATCGGGTTTGCAGTCGGCACTAGTACCGTCGATAAATTCATTGTATATAGCCCCAAGTCCGGATCTATTCCCATCGAAGGAGGTTTATCTGCTTGTGCTGAAGCTGGCTTCGGGATCAGCAATACAAGATTTAATGCTTTTATCCAAGAATTGCGTTCAATTAATCCCAAACCAGGGACTTTCTACAATATAGAACTTACCGCAACCTGCAAACCGAGATAAGAATGTCGTTTGCACTCAAGCGCCGTAGGATGGGCTTCCCCCGCATTTCTCACTCTTCTCAAGGCGTTTGATGGAGCAGAAGATAAGTAATGAGTAATGAGTAATGAGTAATGAGTAATGAGTAATAAGTAATGAGTAAAAACTTCTTACTTCTTACTCATTACTTATTACTTCTCCCCGGCACAAATGCAGGCTTTAAGAGGTGTGGTGAGAAATCCGGGGGAAGCCCATCCATCAAGTTATACTCTACGCGATAAACGCAAAACTCCATATTTTGAAATTGGAGATGTAACATCAATCTTGATTTTAATCAGGTTTAACTGATTGGCTATTGCCTCCATCCTGTCAGCCTTTCTGATCTGGCATTAAATAGTTATTATGCAGCAGTATTCAGCATTCTTGATGCGTAGTGGTAAGAAGACATGATTAAAAAGACAAAATCAAAGCAGGAAGTGCTTGAACTAGCCCACAAGCATAATTTGACTATCCAAGAAGACTCACTGCAATTTAATGAATCGGGTCTTGATTTTCAAGTTGTGTTAGCAAGGGACACTGATGGAGAACGCTGGATTTTGCGTCTTCCTCGGCGGGAGGATGTTCTACCGTCGGTGGATAAGGAAAAACGCACGCTGGAACTGATTGCCCCTCTTCTCAATGTGCAAGTGCCACAATGGACTATTTGCACAGATGAACTCATTGCTTACCGGGCATTAAACGGTGTGCCAACAGGCACAATTGACTCAGAAGCAAAAGCTTATGTGTGGGAAATTGATCCAGCAAATCCACCTGATCAGTTTCATAAATCGCTAGCTAAGGGGATTGCCTCTCTTCATCAAATTAGCATTGAGGAAGCACGCGCAATTGGTCTTCCCATTGAAACCGCTGAAGAAGCACGTGCGGCGATGAAACAGAAGATGGATGCAGTGAAGGATGAGTTTGGTGTTGGTGAAGAGTTGTGGAACCGTTGGCAATCTTGGCTCCAAAAAGATGAGGTTTGGACGAAAGAAACAGTGTTAACTCATGGTGATTTACACGCTGGGCATATTTTGATTGATGCCCAAGTACAAGTAACTGGCTTCATTGACTGGACTGAGGCTGCCGTCACTGACCCAGCCCGTGATTTTGTCGCCCATTACCGCACTTTTGGTGAAGACGCTCTGAATAAGCTGATATTGGCATACGCCGAGGCAGGTGGACGTATTTGGTCGAAGATGGCAGAACAAGCGATTGAACTGGCTGCTTCTTATCCCATAGCCATCGCGGAATTTGCGCTGAAGTCAGACTTGGATGAATATAAACAGATGGCTAGACAATCACTTGGCGTAAGTACTAACAATATTTTTAGGTAATCGCCCTTACCTCAAAACAAAAAATCACCCAGCTATATCCTTCCCACTCTTGTAGTTCATAGCTCTGGGTTTCCTCTTGCCTATAGGGACTATTTTCGATTGCTTGGGTGCTTGTGGTGGACGGCATGTTTCACAGTAGAGCGGTCGCACACCAAAGGTTTCTCGTTGTTTGTGTGGGTTGTTCACATTGCTTACACACAAAGTTAAAAACGCGAGTATGAATTTCCCGCTTGTGCGCTCTGACGGTGTACTCTCGGACATCAATTGTTTTGCTGGGCATTGACTAAAAAAATAGCTCTACTTCTTAATAATAGAGAATTCAGAATTTAGGAGTCAGGAGTCAGAATTGAATTTTTTATTGTTCAGTTTTGTTTAAGAGCCTGTCAAGAAATAACTTTTACAATTTATTGTCTAAAAAGCTTGCTGAGAAAGCATTTATAACTCAAAAAAGGCAAGGTTGTTACCTGACAATCTCTAAGTACTGATAACCAGATATACACAACGTCTATCACCCGCCAAAATGTGTTCAATTCGTTCAATGCTCACATCGTCACCTAAAGCCGCTTGAAAGATTTCTAACTCCATCCGACACAGCCCAGTGCAAGCAGTTGCCACCGCACAAATGGGGCAATGCTTTTCAGCGAGGAGAAAAGTGCCGTCAGCTTGAGCCGTGACCTCTGCCATGTAGCCTTCCTCAGTTCGCCGCACTGCTAACGCTTCTAGTTGCTGTTGAAGCGGAGCATGCCTCGGCACGATCGCTCGATACGCTTGAATTTGTTCGCGAGTTCTGACTTCCAGTAACCGATCAAATCCCTGTTCACCAAATGCCTGTTTCATTGAGTTAATCAGACCTAACGTTAACTCAGCGTAGCGATCAGGGAAGAAACGATCAGCAGCAGGCGTTAACTCCCATAACTTGGCAGGCCGTCCCATCGGACGTGCTTGTTCCTGGTACGTCACCAATCCTTCTTTTTGCAAAGCGTAGATATGCTGCCGCACTGCCATTGCGGTGATGTTCAAATGGGAGGCGAGCGTTTCCGCATCTAACGCTCCTTCTTGTTTGAGATATTGGACGATCGCCCGTCGAGTCCGAACGCTAGTTGATTCTGCTTTCATACTTAACAAATTAAAGAAAAAGCTTTACAAAGTCAAGTTAATACCAATTTAATATGAAGCTGCATAGAAAAGAGCTTCTAGGATAAAATTATAAGAAGAGGCAGAAATCACCTGCTCAAAAGTAAGTTGGTCGAATAATTCTTGGATGCGATCGCGTAAAGCGTGTAAAGAAGAGAAAAGGTGATTTTTGAGAGGTTTTTTCAGGAATTGCCAAAGTCTCTCAATGGGATTGAGTTCAGGGGATGATGATGGTTGAAACAGAGGAATAATATTCTCCGGCCAACGGATCTTTGAACTGGTATGAGCAGGCGCTTGATCAATCTGTAAAATTGCATAATCCGAGCCTAATTGCACAGATAGCCAGTCTAAGAACTGTTGAAAACACTCACCATTGAGTTTTGGGTACTCATAGAGAAAATGATCTCCAGTCAATGGTTCAATTGCACCATAAATCCAAAAGTTATCTCTTGGCCATATCACCTTAACAGTGGGCTTGACTCCAGAAGCTGTAATCACTTTTCCTGTAAGAGTTTTGAGTCCAACCCTAGTTTCATCCTGGCACAGGTAGCGAACACACTTGCCGGGTGCTAAATGTTTTTCTAGACAATTAAGAATGATTCCGAGTTTTTTTTAAATTCAGATACCAATTTCTCGTCTTGGTTATGGCTTTGAGGGCGAGGCACTTTTAGTTTTGCCCCTAATCGATATCGAACCCACGCATAAACCGTTGCATACTCTATATCTTGTCCGTGTTCTTTTTTTAACCACTCAACTATTGCACCATAGCTACTAAAGCCTTTTCCTGTTTTTAACTCCTCCTCAAGTGCTGCGATCGCAGGATCATCGATTTTCCGTTTTGCTCCTGGTGCCTTTTTGATTTCTAATAAGCCTGATATCCCATCAGTTCTGTACTTCTGCAACCATCTCGTGACCGTTGAAGTATCTTTTGCCAAGCGTTTTCCGATTTCTTGCTGCTCCTTAACCTGCCCGCTTTTTATCCACCACAGCATAATAAGCTTTTCTTTCTGGTTTCCTAAATTCGCTGTTTGTAGACGTTTTTTAAGTTCTTCTTCGCTCTCTGCGATTTCAATCTTAAAAGGGCGGCTCATGGTTATTTTAATTTATCAAGTTTGTTTTCTCCACTATATGCAGCTTCATATAAAATTGGTATAAGCACTTATGATTCTTACTAAAGGTTTTTCTTTATAAAGTCGCAACTTCTCAAGTTGGTGCAGTAATGGCAAATATTGTGATCTTTGGAGCTAGTCGCGGCGTTGGCTTAGGCTTCAGCGTTGGGTTGCCAGATGCAGGCGATACTGTGTTTCTCATTTCCAGAACTCGCCCTGCTAGCCTTGATCGCGGCGATCAAGTGTCTAGAGTTTGGATTTGGGCAGACTTGTCGGTTCCTCAAACTGCTGCGGTCAAGGTGGCTGAGGCAATTGGCGATCGCGCGGTTGACTTCCTGTTCTACAACGCCGGGATTTGGGAGGAGAATGCGTTTGAGCCAACCTATTCCTTTGAACAATCCACTTTAGAAGAGATGGAACAAATTATCCAAGTGAATCTGCTGGCTGCTATTCTCTGTACTCATCGGTTGTTGCCAAATCTCAAGCGTTCAAGCAATCCCCGTGTTGTCTATATGAGTTCGCTTTCGGGCTTAGATAACTCTGGCGCACCGGAAGTTGCGAATACCGCATCTAAATTTGGTCTGCGGGGTGTGGTTCATGCCCTGCGAGAATGTTTACGAGAGCATCGTATTCCAGTGACTTCGCTCAACCCAGGTAGTATTGCGGCAGAAATCGCCTATGAAGCTGGGGCAGAGGCAGCAATCCAAACCTACGACAGCAGGCAAATTCCAATGCAGGATTTGGTTCTCTTACTGCGCTGTTTACGCCAACTATCGCGCGTTTCCTGTGTGAAAGAGATTGATATTCCGGCGATGTCCGATCGCTATGCCTGAGCAATTGTGTCTCCACTCAGTTAATCTCCTGCACTAGCAACTTTCAACAAAATTGATTTAGGAGTCAAATCATGGTTCAACAAATTCAGCACCTCAATCCCCCTGGATTCTTCGATCCATCTCATTACGGTTTCACCCATGTTGTAACGGTTCCCGCTAACACAACTCTTGTCTATATCGCAGGTCAATTGGGCATGGATGAGACGGGCAATCTGGTTGCGGCTGACTTTGCAGCTCAGTTGAAACAGGCATTTGCTAACCTTCGTGCAGCATTAGCAGCAGTTGGGGCAACCCCAGAGGAAGTTGTGAAAATTACAGTCCTCTCAGTTGATCACGATGCCGAAAAACAGCAATTGATCTCAGCCACACGGAATCAGGTGTGGTCGGGCGATCGCAAACCCACCAGTACTTTGATTCCTGTACCGAGATTAGCAGTCGAGGGGCTATTGTTTGAGATAGACGCGGTTGCTGCAATTCCCAATTCTTAATCCAGAGGAGCTTATGATGTCGTTACCGATTATTCTGCAACCCGGTGAAGGAAAATCTGTTAAACTCGGCACCAGTACCTGCACATTCAAAGTGACTGGGGAGAACACAAATGGACACTTTGGCTTGTTTGAATTTGTTATGGAACCAGGAACGAAAGGAGCCAGTCCACACATCCACAAGCAATTAACCGAGATATTTTATGTGGTGGAGGGAGAAGTGGAGTTGCTGTTGGATCGGCAAACAATTATGGCTGCACCGGGCGCAATGATGCTCGTGCCAGAAAATACGCCGCATGGGTTCTCTAATCCTGGAACAGTGAGATCGACTCTACTGATCCTCTTTTGTCCTGCCGACTCACGGGAGCAGTACTTTGAGGGGTTAGCCCGGTTGACCGAAAACGGGCGGCAACCCAGCCAAACTGAGCTACTGGATCTGATGCAGCAATTTGATCAGTATCCAGTTCCATAGAAGGAGCCAAGCAATGGTAACTTCAGATATCTTAGTTGTTGATTTTGTTCAGCAGGATGATGTGCTGAAGCTTTACCCAGAAGCACCATTAGTCTCCAGTGACAAAGCAGGATGGGACGGCATTCAACTGCAATATCATCGCCATCCACCGCATCAGTTGGCAGAGAATTATTCCAGGCAACATCGCATTATCATTCACGATCGCAGTCCATCGCCGCCAATGGTTGAAGAGATGATCGAACATCGCTTTCAAAAGCGGCAATTTGGGTATGGCGATGTGACGGTTGTGCCAGCTGATGTCCTAAATTCGGCTTATTGGAACACCGAGTACGAATTTATTACTCTCAGTTTTGAGGCGAGGACGTTTGCAAGTCATACCTTCGATCTGACGACTGCCACTGATGTCGAGCTTGTCCTACTGCTGAAGTATGCAAAATTATTGGTTTGCAGATTTTCATATAATGGGTTGTTTGAGTCTTTTGAGCTTCCTCATCCTAAATCATGCAACTCCTACCTTAGTCGAGACTGTTGAGGAAAAACTTTCTCCTCTTACTCCAACTTCAATTACCCAGCTAATTCCTGAAAGTATTCCCCAAGAATCGGGCGCAATGCTACAAGGACAAGTGACTTCAGTAAATCAATTAGATGATGTTCAATCTACACATTGGGCATTTCAGGTGCTTCAATCTTTGATCTTGAGTTTCTGTTTCAATCCCTAATAGGGATTTTGATTAATTGCAATAAGAAATTTATGCGGTGTTACCAGTCTCAAAAATGAGTTTCAATCCCTAATAGGGATTTTGATTAATTGCAATGCGATAGAGTAGTAATTCTGGAAGGCAAGTGCAAAGAGTTTCAATCCCTAATAGGGATTTTGATTAATTGCAATGCTTATTACCTGAAGATCATCTAGTTGAAGTTGTAGTTTCAATCCCTAATAGGGATTTTGATTAATTGCAATTCCGATATTAATTTCGATTCCTTAGCCAACATGGCTGTTTCAATCCCTAATAGGGATTTTGATTAATTGCAATAAGCGTATCATTCACTTACATCTATATTTGAGGATGTTTCAATCCCTAATAGGGATTTTGATTAATTGCAATAAAGCAACTGCTAGCAGCGATAAATCTGGAATGTTTCAATCCCTAATAGGGATTTTGATTAATTGCAATTGTGTATACTGGGGGTCATAGCTGGCTAACCAGTCCAACTTGTTTCAATCCCTAATAGGGATTTTGATTAATTGCAATCTAAGTACCTTTTTTCGTGCCAAGGACAGTAATTAGTTTCAATCCCTAATAGGGATTTTGATTAATTGCAATGTTCCTCCTCCAATGCCACCGGCGAGAGTACCGTTTCAATCCCTAATAGGGATTTTGATTAATTGCAATCATATGGTAATAAATATGTCCAGCAAGATTGGGAGTTTCAATCCCTAATAGGGATTTTGATTAATTGCAATAGGAATTAAGATTATGACAACTACAAATTTTTGGGTTTCAATCCCTAATAGGGATTTTGATTAATTGCAATTGAGATTTAAATACATCAATTTCCCTATCAAGACGTTTCAATCCCTAATAGGGATTTTGATTAATTGCAATTGCAATGAGTATCTGGGCATTGCACCCAGATGTAAGCTTGAGTTTCAATCCCTAATAGGGATTTTGATTAATTGCAATGGCGGGAGCCTGAAACCCAAGCTGTATTTAGTTTTCAAGGTGCGGTTGCGCGATTCAAGGGCAATCATAGCATTAGAGAATTCGTTTGGGAAGAGTGTCAGGAAAATTTAAAGGCTGAAATTGTTTTTTGATAAGCATTTCAGAGATTGCGCGGATGAGGATTAGGCGAATAATGGGTTGAAAGCCTTACTGGAGTTGGGATAGAAGCACTTTTTTATGGCTGTGAAATTTTTACACCTACCCTTCCGCGCATTTGAGATACAGAAATCTAGCTAGAAGGGGACTCAGCAAAGAAAATTGTTTCGTCCCGTGGCTGTTCTCCACCAATACGTTCGACTTTTCGCTGACAACAGCCACAGAGAAAATAAAAGCGCACGCTGTCAGTGTCGGGTTTAATCAATTTGGCTAAACGCGATCGCAGTTTAGCATACTGAGTGGGAGTGATATCGCACTCAAACACACTCAGTTGCATCCATTGTCCATAAGACTTGAGAATCGAATGGATTTTAGTACGACGCTTATCTTCTGGAATGTCGTAGCTGACAACAATATACATGAAGGGAGTAGGGAATAGGGAATGGGGAATGGGGAGAAATTACAAGTTATTTGAGAACTAGGGGAGGATATTTATCGATTTCGTTCATTAGGTATTTACTTAATAACCTCGCCTGAATTTCAAAGGATTCTTGGTAGGTGCATTTGGTTCCCATAACTGGATGTTTGAAACTCGATAGTTTCTTTTGTTGATAAGCGCGAAGAAATGTATGCAGTCCTTCTTTGGTTAAATTTACCGCACCACTGAGCGGTTCGGTGGTAAAGTCAGTTAGGGTTAGCGATCGCTTGTTAATTAGCGACAACACTACAGCATCCACTATTAAAGGACGAAATTCTTCCATCAAGTCCAAGGCTAGGGAAGGTCTACCATAACGTTCAACGTGTAAGTATCCTAGATAGGGATCAAAGCCAACAATATTTAAAGCACTTTGCACATCATGACGTAGCAATGAATACCCAAAACTCAGTAGAGCATTAACCGGATCGGTTGGTGGGCGGCGGCGTCTGGCTTCAAATCGAAATTCTGAGGTTTTGATTAGCTGTTGAAAGCAACCAAAATAGGCTGCACTCCCAGCACCTTCTAAGCCTCTGAGGGAATCAATACTGCTAGTTTTTTCGATTGGTGCGATCGCGTTTTCTAATCGAGTGATGTTATTATTCAGGTCAGTATCAGGATGTTCTCGCTGAGTGCGAAGTAAGCTATGGCGGTAATTTTTCAATTTACCCCGCACAAATCCTCTAACTAAATGTATTGCTGGTTCTGATTCTCCCACAGCTTGCCATTGGGCTTTACGAACAAAGATATTTTTAGTAGCTTCTGGTTCTAAACGCCCTAAATATCGTCCGTTTTCGGTGAGAAATGTTAAACAAATATGACGATCTAAAAGTTCACTGACGACGGCGGGAGAAATAGTAGCCCGCCCTAGTACTACAATTCCTTCTATTTTAATTAAAGGGATATCCAAGATTGTTTTTTGTTCAGCTTTGACGGTGAGACGTTCGTCAACTTTGCCGATAAAAGCATCGGTTTGTGTTACGTAAAGTGTTCCCATTTTTGATTTTTCCTAATAATAATCTGGGTTTGAGGAAAGAGATTCGGGTATAATTAAATACGGTTAACAAGGGTTGTTGGCGTAGATAATTTGTCTTTCAAGACGCGATAAATCGCGTCTCTACATGATGGTTTTGGGCTGATCTGAAAACTGTATTGGGGTATGATTTAATTTACTTCTTGATAACTTTTGACTTTATCAGTGGCTTTGGGCAAACATTGCGAATAAAGACTGCATCCTTTGCAACGTTTGCTGTAAAATGCTTTTGGCTTTGTTCCTGTTTCTAGGAGATTTGTGACAGATTGAATAGTTGCAATCGCACTTTGCCGTAACTCTGCATTAATCTCTACTAATTGCCGTTGATGAGAGTTGGCATAATAGATATATCCAGTAGTAACTGCTTGTCCTGTCATCTCTTCTAAACATAAGGCTTGGGCGCAAACTTGCAACTCATCGTTATCCCATTCGCCTTTACGCCCTCGTTTGTATTCAACTGGGTAAACTTGACCAGATTCAGCTTCAATTAAATCAGATTTCCCGATGAGTTTATATTGCTCCGACTTCAGCCAAATTGCCCGAACTTGCCAAGTTTCTCCTCGCTGAATATCACTTGTGGTGTGGACGCGATCGTGTAAAGTTGTGCCTTCAATTGTGTATTGATTATCAGTAAACTCCCCTGCACAAAACATCCGCCAACAGCGATGCGGACAATAGGCATATTGATTCAATGCCGCAATGGAAATATATTCTAATGAAGGGGATAGGTGAGAGGTTACAGGGGACAGACAATTTTTCATATTTTTACTCATTGCATATTGATTAGTCGATTACGAAGAGTAGTAAGCATTTTGCTGATTTCTGTAATCAAAAATAAAGTAGAGTTTGCTTGTGATTGAGGTATATAATTCAACCTTACAGTCAGCATTAAAAAAGTTTCTGTTTCCATTAACGAGCCTTTAGCGATCGCTAAAAAGTTTGCATAATCTTTTTTCGTTCCTCGTGCATGACCCTCAGCTATATTTGCTGGTACTGATACTGCTGCTCTAGTGATTTGCGAAGTCAATCGATAAGTTTCTGTTGCTGGAAATTTGGCAGTTAATTGATATATCTGCACTACCATATCCATTGATTTTTGCCAAACAATCAAATCTCGATGCGACTCTATTTTCATAGGTGATAGGAAAGAGGTGATAGGGGACAGGTGACAGGTAACAGATGACTGATGAAGTTTGGTTCTGTTTTATACATTATTTATAACTTATCCACTATCCCCTGTCCCCTGTTCTCTGTCCCCTATCCCCTATCCCCTGTCCCCTGTAACCTACGTGTCATTCCCATACCCATTGTTGTTTTACGACCAATTCCTGCATACAAAGCAAAGTCAGCTAAAGCGTTAATCTGTTTAATTTGTATTGGTTCAATTTCTCCCAATATCTTGTAATTAACTTCGCCAATAATGCCGATAAATTTGCTGCGGGAGTCGGCTACTATTTCTGTGTGAATATTGACAAAAGAAGGAAATATTGACTCAATTGCAATCTGATTCAATTCTATGCCACTGTATTTATTCCACCGCGAAAGTAGGGAATTGAAAACAGATTCTCTGGTAGGAAGAGTAGTATCATACTGTCCTTGACGGAAGGCGGTAGGTGTGGAGAAGCTAAGGTTGATGGAAGAATTGCGCTCACTGGCTTCTTCGTATAATTGAGCGTAAGTAGTGGCATTTGCCCAAGGTTGAATAGATTGGGGTGTGCCTTGAATGCTGGTAATATACAAGTCAGCCGGGCCAAGATGCCAAGGGCGATTGGGATTAAGATTTAGCCAGAGTTGGGTAAGTTTGCCAAATAAAGTGTCATCTAATAAAGAGATGCGCCACCAACAAGGAGTTCCGGCGGGAATGGGTTGTTGATGTGAGTATTGCAAACTACTGCTATTAGAAATTTTAGATTTATATTTCCCCCAATCCTGTCCCCTATCCCCTATCCCCTGTCCCCTTATTTGTAGGGGAGAAAGAGTGAAAGCTTTGTCTGCGGTGGAATCGTGCAAACGATCGCCTAATGTGCTATCTACAGAACTAACAAGGGTTAAAAATAGGGCGTGGAGATGTCTACCTGTAAGATACTGTGGTGGAATAGGCGATTGAGGTAGCAAATTCAACACTAAACTATGAGGCATACTTTCTCTTTTTGGTTGTAGACTGAGTGCTTCTTGACTCTACAGTGAATTCAGGGATTTCCTGGAGTTCAGCATCACTCAAACTATACTGTTCACAAACGAGACTTAGACGATTTCCTGGGGTTTTGACAGCGTTAACTGAATGGGTTAAATCACCTTGAAAATAAACTAAAGTATTGAATTGGGGCTTAATTTGCCCAAGTTGGCGTTTGTGCGATCGCAATACCAGTTCTCCCCCTTCCATATCCGCAGGTACGCGCACATAGAGAACACTGACAACCGCAGGCGGTTCAATGGTTTTGGAGTAGGAACGTAAGGAGCGATCAATATGCGGATCGACGCGGGAGCCTTCCTTTAGCTGTAAAGGATTGAGGTAAAAAGCATTACAACTTGGCTGGAGAGCTAAATCTAGGTAAGGCTTGAAGTAGGGAAACTGCTGTTCTACTTTTGCCAATCCAGAACGTTGAAATACTACAGAAAATCCTTTAGTGGCGACAAAATCGCGGTTGAGGTTGTTGATAGCAAAGTAAGGACAAGCTTGGATCTCTCCCCACAAGTTGTTTAGGTAGTCGCTGGGGAAGGCGTTGGTTTGTTGTTGATAGTGTTTCACTGGGGATGTGAGAAAAATATACTTATAAATCGATGTTCTACAAATTCTCGCACCATGGGTGCGAGAATTTAATTATTTATCCTGCAATAAAAACTTCATCATCTGGAAGACGTAGCTGTTTAAACTTCATTGCCATTGTTAAAATTCCTGATAAGCCTGAAAATAATCTATATTCTTTCTCCATATCATTACAAACGATGGTTATTGGATAAGAAGTAATTCCTTGCTTGTTTAATTGGAAAATAACAGCAGCATTTGTTCTTGGGCAAATAATTACTCCTGGTAAAAGATGCCTATTCAAAGCTTGTATTAGGGGTGTGGGTCGTATTGCTCCTCCAGCACTGCGGATAATTTGACAATTTCTAAAAGCCGTTAATTTGTTCAGTTCTGTACTGATAAATTCTTGCCACTTTCCATCAGTGTAGCGTAATTCAAAACTCAGTTGATAAGTTTCAGTGGCGCGACTGGTAACTTCGATATAATCACCATTTTGGACAAATTCGTAATAGCGTAATAGGTGAAAAGGATCTAGTCTTGTTTCCTCAGATTCATCTAGAATCAAACCATGAGGATCACGAATGGAAAGACTTTCAAACAGACTAGAGCGAAAACTAAATAAAGGTGCATAGCTTGTACTAAAAACTTCAGCAAATTCTTTTAACTCAGCTAGCGCCTCTTCATCTTTGTTAAATAAATCTACGTATTCGTCTAAAGTTGTACGTCCAGCTTGTAAGTCGTCCCAATCTTCAGAAAATTTAGCTTTGATAAAGGTTCTGACAAAAGCCTGACCACCTTTGATATATTTCCAATCCTTTTTGATTTCTTTGGGAGTTTTTTTCGCAATAGTTTCAGCACCTCGTAAAAGTTTCATTCTATAGCGATAATCATCCCAAGTTCTGTTTCCTTCAAAAATCGATTTTAGAGTATTGAATAACTCCAAAATCAATTTTTCCTCAGCTAAACCTTCAAGCATTTCTTCCAATTCCAACAAGGGACGGGCAATTTCTAGAAATGCTTCTGAACGCCAGTAAGCTTTTAAAAAAGGCTTATCTAAACAGGGAAGTGTTTCAAGTAAGTCTTTTAGGGCTGTACGTCCCCCAGTAGTATCTAAAGAGCTTAAACCTTCTTCCCAAGCGTTAGCAGGTAAATAAGCAATGGCTTCTGAATCAATATTAGTTTCCGATTTACCCAAAGCACGCCCTACTCTACCAATTCTCTGCCAAAATGCGGCGCGATCGCGTGCTGAAAAAATCAACCAATCTAAATTTTGCCGTTTCGGTTTAGGGTGTCTTTCAAAGTTAAATCCTACATCTACAGTGCTAGTAGCTAAAATGATTTGACACTGCATAGCCCTTTCTCTATCTTTTTTGGGTGCAGGGCCAGTTATACGTCCTATATAATCACCAAGTCCTTGCTGTCTTAACAAAGTTGATAGACAATTAATATTATCAAGAGAGTCAAGAATTACAGCACCATTTTCATCAGGTCTGTCTCGAAAACGTTGGATAACTTCTGCTGCTAACTCTGCTAACCACTCTTCTTTACTATCTGGTTTTGGTCTTAATTCCAGATTAACTGCTGTTTGCGACGGTAAAAGATGAGTATTACCTACTTCTCCATCTATTCTTGCTATCTTCACACCAGCTTGTTTTAAATTCTGCAATGCTAATTCACAAGCTGGTTCTGGTGTAGCCGTCAGCAAAACTATCTTGCGTCCGTTCTCAAAAAAGCGAAAAACTTGAGAATAAGCGAGATAAAACAGCATTACTACTAGCTGTTTAGCATCGTAGAGGTGAAATTCATCAAAAATGACTGTCGAAAATTTGGTGTAAAAACCAGCAGCAATATTGCCTCTATCCAGATTGTTATATGCAAAGAAAGTTGCATAGTAAAAGATATCAGGATTGGTGACTAAAATGATGGGTGTATTAGCCCCAACATCAGGAAAGATTGTAGCTGGATTCCGTAATACGTTATACAGCTTTTCCCCCGAACGACTGCCAACTTTATCGTTAGACCAGCTTTTAACATCTTTAGCAGAAGCTGATTTGACCATATGAGGTAAGTTAGCTTCCCTAACAAACTTTTTTGCTGCTTCTGTTTGCTGTTCAATTAAAGCATTAGTTGGAGCAATGTAAACAGCATTTTTATTTGGCTGATGTTTTAATACTGTTAGCCCTGCGTTGGTTTTACCTGTGCCAGTTGGTGCTAAATCAAGGATAATATCTGCATCTTTAGATTGTTCAAATACATCAACTTGATGCTGAAGTGCATTCACCATAAAAGATAGTTCATCTGGCAAAGATGCACAAGCTGAAATACTGCGCGGTTCTAATCTGATAACTAATCTTTGATTACTCATTGTTACTTTCTCTACCGCAAAAATGTAACCCTGCTGGTACAACCATTTCCCCAACTTGCCAAGCAGCACCCCGAAAACGAAGATTTTTAATGATGGGTGCAGGAGGAATAGAAATTAAATCGAACGCTAAAGCCTCTATTTGCTGTGGTAAATCAGCAGCATTTAGATAATGTTGACTTTGATATTCACCTTCTGGTAGTAAAGTCACAGGAAATTCATTCAGCACATTCACCTTGACTTTACTCATGAATTTACCAAGGCGAATATAATTTGGTAATTGATTATTTCCAAATACCAAAGTTTGAAATTTGTTTCTGCGTTCAATCATCCGCAGTCTTCCAGTTTGCGGAAAATTACTTGGTCTAAATGAACTTGGTTTTTTCCCTTGACGTTGTAATGGTAAATCTTCCCGCGCCGTAGCAACACGGTTATTAGTCATTGCATACCAGTAAGAATCAGAAAGAGCATTGAAACGTTCAAATCTGAATGTAACTCTACCTACTGGTGAAGCTGGTAAGATATAAAAATCCTGTGCTATTGGTTGTAAATCTTCTTTGTAGGTTGGTCGTCCTGTAGCCTGACCTTGGAGGCGATAGGGGGAATTTACTTTACCTAAAGCATAGGTAAGAGCATAATTCCCAATTACCCCCTCAGTGTAATAGGTATCAGACAACTCCCTAGAGGCAAAAAAGACTGGTTCGAGACAGTAAAATTCAACAAGTTTTGCCTGCTGAAAAGGAATTGTTGACATAACCTAAATCTCTACTTCAACTGGTGTATTCTTGCCTTTCGCCTTAGCCTTTTTCTTTTCAGGTGCAACCTGACGGAAGGATTCATAAGATTGCGTTAAACGCTTGAGAAAATTATCACGTTCTGCTTCTGACCAATTAGTTTCGACATCAGTTACTAAATTGGCTAATTCTTCTTCAGATAGTTGCACAGAAACTCCTCTCTTATTTTTCCAATTAGCAATTACTTGTTTGCTGGCTGTAATTAATTGATTAATATTCAAAGGATGTTCTAAAGGCTTACCTAAGACATCATAAGTAGCTTGTACAAGTTCCAGAGAACTAGGAAGTTCGGTAATACTACCAAATACACCTAATATCTCGTTTTCCATGCGTCCAACACGACTGGAAACCGCACCATAACGACTTGTGAAAAGAATATTACCGATGATATAGCGCAGTTCATCAGCAGTTACATCTTTGAGGGTGACGACATCCAGAAAATGCACGCCTGGTTTGATGTATTCACTGGTATTTAAAGCTGTTGATGCTTTAGTATCTTCATCTTTCTTTAACCGCATTGTGCCATTTTCGTAGATGGCGTTTATGGTGCGATCGCCTACAACATCACTAGCAGGTAAAATACTAAAAGCATCTTCAGTCCAAATGCGACTTTTTTGAGCGCCACCCCCACCAGCCGCGAAACCGTAGAGGAAACAATCTACACACATTTCACAAGGTGCATTAGTATTTAAAGAACAAAGAGAGCCATCTTTAGGGTTGGTGTATAAAAGCTCATGCGCTCTTAAATGTTCTCGTCCGTAGCGTCTTTCTGGTGCTACTTGTTTACGCTTAGTCATTACCAAGCGTTGAATTATAGTTTTTTGATTTTCACCCTCCAAGCCAGCTTGGACAAATTCGCTACACATTGGCTCTCCTGAACCTTCTGTGCGAAAGATAGTTTCAGAATGGGTTGTTCTTAAAACAACTAAAGTTATAAAACGTCCTTTGGGGAAATTCTCATAACTTGTTGCTAGTACCGACGAAAGTTTTGAAATGGACATGATAAACTCCTAATTATTTAAACAGTTGTAGTTGTTTCGACAGAATCATCTTTAGATTCACTTTTAAATTGTTTACGTGCTTCTTCAAGGAAGAATAAATAAGCAGCTTCTAAAGTTTTTTGGTCAGATAAAAACTTTTCAGGACGTGCTGAATAAACCTCCTCATATAGTTTTCGTAATAGCTCGTAATAACGCTTGACCTGTTCATACTTTGTTGCACCTACGCCATGCTCACGGATACGGTCTAAGCGAGTATGATATTGCTGTACTAAAGCAGCAAAGATTACATCTAAACCCAAATAAGGCTTTTGAGAACGAATAGCAGCAATAAAGGCTGTAAACGGTTCTGCTTGAGCAGTTCGTTTAAAAGAACTTCCCCAAATTTTTCCCTCTGCTGCAACTTGAGCAGCTTCTTTAAGATATTTAGTTAAGAGTAAGTTTTCATCAGGCATAAAGCTCTCCAGTAAAGTATTTAACGGCTCACAAATACGACTCCAAATAACACTTAAGTTTGGTTCGTCTTGTTCTCGCAGAGTCCAACGTAACAAGACATAATAAAGTTCAATTGGTCTGACACAAGCACGAGCCAAATCATACAAACAATCATCAGCTTTTTGAATACTTGCAACAGATGTTGCTAGTTTGCCAATGCAACGTAATCGCTCAAGAATTTTTTCTGCATCTTGGCGTTGCTGATATTGTCCATTTCCTAATAAAGTTTGCAGTGCAGAAGGAATTCCCTCTATTCGTCCATAAACATCACTAGATAACTCCACTTCTAGATTGCTACTCAAGATAAAAGGAAAGCCAATATCTAAAGACAAGGAAATTTCTAAAGCAAGCCTCAGTGATTTTAGTAAAGCTAAAGAATTATTAACATCTCCCCAAAGTAAAGGAATAATGACAGATGTATGAATAAAATAAGGACGCTTTGGTAATGCTAAACCGACTACTTTGTTAGCTTTAAATTCAAGCTGGTTATCTCTATACAATTTAAATTCATCAATAGTGACAGTACCACCTTCAGCATTTGTCGCTGCAAGTTGTTTTAAAAGTCCACGCCAAATTCTCAACAGTTCTGGAGCAGAACCTTTAGGTAATGCTAAGTGCAAATAAAGCGGGTCTTGTTTTTTAACAGCAGGAAAGTTCGCACCGACCGCCATTAATTGGTAGGCTAAAGCTGCAATTGAATCTGCTTGTCTTTTCGGTTCAGCACTAATACCACCTGGTAAGCGGTTAGAAAAAGCCTGTACTTTTGTACCAGGAGGCATATTATCTGAAATTAGCTCATCTATATCAGTAGAAGTAGAACCTAAAGAGCATCTTTGTCTGGGATTTGCTTCTACATAAGCATTTAAATCATCGCCTCCATTTAGCCGAATAGCAAAAGGTAAATTTACCATTCGGCTAACGGCTGCAATCATTTCTTCAGAGACTTCTGTTTCTTCAGATATTTGTGTACTTTCCTTTCTTAGTTGGAAAGATTCTTGTAGAGCTTCTTTAATACCCTCAATTCCTTTAACAGCAGCCTTAGCAGCAAATAAAGGTCGCCCATATTGACCATTAAATGGCTCAATTGCAATACGCTGAAGTTCGGATATACCCGTATGATGAGCGATTTTATCCCAAACTTCTTTAGGGCTTAATCCGGCTTCTCTATAACTGAGGTAAGCTGCTTTTAAACCTTCAGATATGGCAAATTCTTCTGCATTACTGACAGGTAATAACTGAAGTTCAGCCGCTTTTATTAGTGCATCTGCACCAGCCGCTTCACCCCATTTAGTTACATCTTTAGCAATCTTGTCTGATTTATATCCAGCTTTTTTCCTTTCTAAAAGAGCCTCAACATTTACCAAAACTTCCTCAATATTTTGTTGGATGGCTTGATGAGTAACTTTAATACCATCTTTAGTAGCTCTGACAAGTCTTTCGATATTATTTCCAAAAACTTGGTCAATTTTAATTTGCCAAAGAGCAGCTATTTCTTTTGTCAAATCGATATTTAGTAAAGCTTCCCCTTCAAAAAGTTCGCCATCAGGGAAAATTGCTAAAGGATTTAACCCATGCTTTTGTAAAACCTCTTCGCAAGCACCCAGCAATAGGGCTGTAATATAGCCTTTGTCTTCAGAAATGCTGATTCTAAAAAGGTTACAGCTTCGCCCAAAAGCAACGGTTAATTCTTTTTCCAGTTTGCGAAAACGTTGTGTATCTGGAATTCCTAAATCAAATAAGTCCGCAGATGTAAGCATCGCCGCCCAACGTTCAATATTTGGGTCTTCTGGTAAAAATCTTGCACCATCGCTGACGTTATGACCTGAATGACGCTCAATTAGCTTTCTGACTAACTCCAAATCATCTTTTGAGACAACAAATCTAAGTACACAAGCCTTTTCTAGTTGTTCTCGTAAAAATTCCTGATTTCTAGCCAGGGTTTTTACTTTTCGTTCTTGAGGGTCTAATTTATTCAGGTCATGTACAGCAGTTGCAGCTAGTAGCAAAGGTCTTTTATCTTCTGGTACTTCTGCTATTCGGCTGACTGTCAAAATGAACTGACACGCAGAATCGAGGTGTTCTGCAAGGGTTGTACCCGTTCTCACACCAGTTTGATGACGATGTGCATGATTTTCGTAAAGCTGGGGGCGAATTTCACTGAAATAAATCTCCTCCAAAGACTTAGGAGGATTATTCAAAAGCCGATTGCGCTTGGACATATAAAGATACTTCAATCCAAAATCGAGTCTAGGTTGCAAAGTCAACTTTTGAGATGAGTAGTTATACTGACATAACCTGACAACTCAATTTATGTCACTGCACTTTTTTGCAACTAGACTATTTATAATTACATCTATGAATATGGCACAACTAGTTTAAAAGTGCAAGTACATTTTGTAAATGCCGAGAAAAAAAGAAACGATTACACTGTCAATTCCGCCAGGAACTAAGGAACAACTAGAAGCGATCGCTCGCCAACTCAATATCACTTGGGGCAAAGAACCCAGTATTTCGGGCTTAATAGTGGCGATCGCACAACAATCTGTAGAGGTCGGAAAGCCTCTCACGCTTGACTCTAACCAAGTTAATGCCTTACAACAGGCAATAAAAGCTTTGAATGATGCAGGTCACATAGGAGAGGCACAAACTGTACTTGCACTTTTACTAGAACGTGGCAATCTCGAAGCACCTCTTCGTCAATTACTGATGAAACAACTTAGTCAACCTATCCAAGAATGGCGAAATACGATAGAAGAACTAAGTAAAGCAAAACAGCCTTTCTACATTCTCTATTCCAACTCTCAAGGTCAGGAATTAGATTACAAAGTTCGTCACGCTGAGGTGCGCTTTTTTGAGAAACGCTTTTATCTCATGATTTGGTGCGAAGAGACAGCAGACGTAGAAAACGATATCCCAGAATTACCCGAACTTTGGCACAATCGTTGCTTAAGCTTTGAACGAATTAAGTCTGTTGTCCCGACAAGTGGTGATTGGCGGGGTGAACTTGACCATGTGAAAGTGCAATTACACTTTCGTGGTTGGCTAGCCAAAGCCTATCAACCCAAAGAAGATGATATTGAGGATGACATGATTAATGATGTGCGTCAGGTGGTGCGGCGAGTAGCTAATCCCTTCTGGTTGATTCGAGAAGTATCGCCCTATTGGGAAGATTGCGTGATTGTATCACCTGCGAGTCTGCGCGATCGCCTCAAACAAAAACTCCTCACCCTCTGCAATTTATACGATATCGAAACTAGGAGTTAAATGTTGTGAGGTAGGCCGAAAAGCCTGCTCTATTAATTATTTAGTTTCCGCTCCGGGTTTGAAATAATCAAAGAGGCGATCGCCTGAATCTGCGCGAATCAATGCTACAACTACATCGGGTAAGGCAGCTAAACTTGGGTAAACCAAATAACGCGCTTCCCAATGGGGGTGGAACTTGTCTTTGTAAGTGTGCAGTCCCTTGAAATTGTAGAAGTGATTCAAATGCTCGTAAAGATAGTGCAATATTTTCTCCAAGCGGCGGTCTTCAACGGGGACTATGGGATCTCCTAACGCGATCGCACCCCGTCCCTGGGGAACATAAGCAATTACACTATTACCCGAAGGACTGAAATAATAACTTTTATTATTTAAAAGTGTGAATGCTGCTAAAGAAAAACGTCCATATTGCTCGACAATTTCTTTAGCTCTTTGCCGCTCATTTGTCGTTGCTAGATTCCGCCAAAACACAGGTTGTAATAGCATTACTATTGCATAAGTAATCGTAATAGATCCCCAACTTCTCCAAGAAGTCAGGGATCTAAGAATTTCAAGTAAGTAAAATCGATAGCTACTGCTAATTTGAGATGCAATATCTTCACAAAAGGCGGTGAAAATTCATAATTTTTGCTGAGGCGATCGCTAAACAAATCCCACGAAAATAGTAACAGTTAGTTGCAAATTTTGAAGTAGATTTTCATAAATCATCATCAAAATTCGGTTTTACTATTTGAGGATAGAAATAATCATGAAAAACAAAGTATTGTTTGGCGCTATATTCATGGCAACTTGGGTAGGAACATTAATTCCTAGCGCTTTTGCTGCTTCACCTTGTTCTGTAGGACAAAAGGCTGAGGTTCTTTGGAAGGAAGCATGGTATCCGGCAACGGTACTTAAGGTTAATAATGATAATTGCTATATTCTATATTACATACGAAGGTTACGATAGCTCCTGGAATGAATGGGTTGGCGCTGGACGCTTTCGGGCATCATTTGAAGCTGGAGATGCAGTGAGAATTTTGTGGAAGGGGAAATGGTATCAAGGGCAGGTTTTAGAAGTTAGTAACGATCTTTATAAAATTACTTATGATGGCTATGATAGCTCTTGGGATGAGTGGGTTGAACCTTCCAGGGTAAGCAGATAGAATATCTCACTTTTATAAGTTTAAAGGGACGATTTCACCTGTTGGAGTCGTCCCTTTAAATTTATAAAAGGGCGGTTAGAAACCGCAGCTACACGAGGCTTTACCCATCTCGGTGGGTTTCAAACCCTCAATTTTTTCTTAGAGGGTGTTTGAAAAGTATTTCGCTGTGACTTTAGGCACTTAGGACTTACGCACTGTAAAACTTAATCATGGTATGCATATATGAAAATGGGTCGTTTCAGCCTTTTATTAATCGTTCTTCGATGGTCATTGTAGGGGTTTAGCATTGCTAAACCCCTACGACAGACGTGCTTTTTCAAAGAATTCATATTTGGTATTTTCTGTCAATGCGTAAGTCCTAGCACTTTAGATCCCCCCTAACCCCCCTTTTTAAGCTACGGTGTACACACAAGTTGTAGCTGAAAGGGTTTCAGGCGTTCCAGACCAGTGAAATGTGATTACGAGCAAAGCGATACGACGAAATCCTACCGGGGCTTGGTGGTTGGTCTGGCTATCGCTCTCAAAAACCTCCTAGAATTTCTACTTTGGTTTGTGGGCTACGTCAGTTTGACTGACTTTTCACGGTATCTGGAAAACCTCACTTCTATTTCTCTCTCCTAAAAGGCTACGGTGTACACACAAGTCGAAAAAAGATCAATTTCCCATTTTTTTATCGTTTATCTCGTTTTATCTCGTTCCTATGCTCTGCATAGGAATGCCTGATTAGAGGCTCTGCCTCTAGTCAGATATTGAGTCAGAGACTCAATGAATGCATTCCCAGTCGGAGACTGGGAACGAGGAAATGCTTATTAAGCTGGGTTTTTAGGATTTGTGTGTACACCGTAGCCTAAAAGGAGAAAAACTTTGAATTTTCCCCCTTCCCGCGTCGGGAAGGGGGTTAGGTTAATCGTTACCTTTTCCACATGCCGTGAAAAGTCAGGTCAGTTTGAATCCTTCTTTTTGGGCTGGAAACTTGCTCTGGGTAAGGATGTGTGTACACCGTAGCGATGCCTTGGGGAGACGGCGATAGCCGGGGGGTGAATTATATGCAGCTTCACAAAGAAACGGTATAAGGAATTTAAACATAAAAAAACATTCATTCGCTGTGGAACCAGCATTAATAACTAATGACAAATGACAAATGACAATTTTGTTAACCTATAAAGTGAAGTAAAAATTCAAATAATATCAAGAACAGCCATGTACGTACTCATAGGTGGAGCAGGCTTACTGGGCTTAAGTTTAGCCCAAAAGCTGGTAGAACTAGGACATACTGTTGCTGTAATTGACATTGACCCGATAGCTTGTCGCTATGCCCGTGAACAAGTGGGAGCAATGGCTTTTGAAGGCAGTGCTGTGAGTACAGAAGTATTGTTAGAGGCTGGGATTCGCAAAGCTGGTTCTTTGGCAGCTGTTCTGAGAAGTGATGCCTTAAACTTGGCAATGGTAACTCTTGCTAAACACTACGGCGTCCCCCATATTTTGAGTCGGATGCGCCACCCCGATTTTGCCGAACCGCTGCGTATAGCTGGAGCTAACCATATCATCAGTACTGTTGAACTCTCGGTTTCAACGATGGTGAATGCCATTGAGTATCCGCAAGTGGAATCAATGATGCATTTTGAGCAGGGACAGATTGAGGTTCTGAAGCTTTCCATCCCCAACAATTGCTATGTTGCTGGTCGTAGTGTTGCCGAAATTGCTCAGGATTCCCAATTTCCTACTGGCTCGTTAATTATTGGTTATCAACCTCATCCCCACGAAGATTTAATGATTCCTAACGGCAGTACAATACTTGAACCTCATTCAACAGTGCTGATTGTGACTAAACCAGGATCTTTACATCAAGTCATTGATTTTATTGAACAAAGATGTTGAGCGCAGTCTCTATTTAAATTGTTTATGAGGTGGGGTTAGCTACATTTATAGTCAGAATTCAGGATTCAGAATTCAGGATTCAGAATTCAGGATTCAGAATTCAGGAGTCAGAATTCAGGAGTCAGAATTCAGGAGTCAGAATTCAGGAGTCAGAATTAAGGAGTCAGAATTCAGGATTCAGAATTCAGGAGTCAGAATAGTTAAAGAATCAGAAGAACATTTGATGAATAAATATATAGGACTAGCCCTTTCAAGGTGACCAACGAAGATACGTTGTTTCAGTGCTAGCATCTTGAATCCTCTGCTCAGATTTTGAGCTTTTTGAAGGTTGAAATCACCAATCTTCGTTCCAAATTTCATCACCTTGAAAGGGCTAGTCCTAATATACTAATTATTCTAAATTCCTTATAAATTCTGACTTCTGACTCCTGGGTGCTAAATTCGTACCATTTATATAATTGGTGTAAATAATTGTGATGAAGCCGTACCCACATATTTATTTAGCGATCGCTGTTATTTTTCTTGCATCTTGTAAATCAGCAAATATTCCACCAAAGTCACAACCCGATATTGCTCAGATAACCCCATCCCAAAAGATCGTGACGCTGGATCAGAATTTTAAGATCGCAAGCAGCCAAACTGTTTATGTTCCTGTCTATTCTCATATCTATCATCACAATCGGCAGGAAATTTTCGAGTTAGCAGTTACGCTCAGTATTCGGAATACAGATTTGACCAATCCGATCGTCATTACTTCTGTGCGCTACTATAACTCAGATGGAAAATTAGTTAAGCAGTATTTGGATCGCCCGATTCAACTGGATGCGCTAGCTTCTACAGCTTTTTTTGTAAATAGAAATGATACTAGTGGAGGTTTAGGCGCAAACTTTATTGTAGAGTGGGTAGCCCAAACAGAAATGTCCGACCCGATAGTGGAGGCGGTCATGATTGGTACTGACTTTCAACAAGGAATTTCTTTTATCAGTCCTGGTAGGGTAATTAAAAGTCAAAATAACGATCAGCGATCGCCTTTAAAATAAGTTAAGAATTCAGGAGTCAGAATTCAGGAGTCAGAATTCAGTATGAATTTCGTACGAGTGGGTGACGAATATTGATTAAAAGCGAGTGGAATAGTGGGCGAAAAAATTAAAATATTCTCGCCTCAAAACTCTATCCCTTTATGGGTAGAGTATTCACCAATTCAGAATTCTGTTTTATGAGTAAATATATCAGTGCCGTAGGGGCAATTCATGAATTGCCCCTACGGCAGATGTTTTTTGTTAGCGATCGCTTTACTTTTAAGACAGATCGCTATTACTGAATACGGTGTCTTTCAGAAGTGCTTATTTGACACCAGCAGGGATCTTTTGAGTTTTAGTAGTACCCGCTGTGCCATTCTCTGCCTTAATTTCTGCTACTTGCAGATGAGCTTCTAAGAACCAGAGTCGTTTGTCAATGGTGCGAGAAATTTCGGTGTAAAGGTCAGCAGTATCAGCATCGCCTAATTCATCAGTTTTAGCGATCGCTTCCCGAATATGTTTTGCATAGAGTGCAAAGCGGTCTGATAAAGCTGTTACATGGTCTTTACCATCCAAAATATCTAAGGAATATTCTGGCAAAATCGAATTAGCAGCTGCGGCGCGGGCTGTTCCGAAAGCGTATCCGCCTAAAGCGGTGACACGTTCAGCTACCATATCGACGTACTCTTCCAATTCACCAGCAAGTTCATCAAATAATTCGTGTAGCTGGTAAAAGTCAGTTCCTTTAACATTCCAGTGCGCTTGCTTTGCTTGGGTTTTCAGATCCAAAGTAGCTGCCAAGGTTTGGTTAAGAAGTACCACGATTTGCACTCGCGCTTCGGCGGGAATGTCAATACGAGTAGGATACAAACGTGATGAAATGGTGTTGTCGCTCATAGTTGTAGTTAATGCCTTTTAAATCTAACTTTACAGATTGTGCTTGGCTGGGCGAAACTCTCTGACGACAGATTATATTAATGCCTGAATGTGTTACTGTCTATGAATGTTAGTTAGATGCGATGGTTTTCTATGGTGTTGAATGTGCCACCGAAAAGGCGATCGCGAATCATATCACTCTGCAAAAAGTCATGGGGGAAACCCAATTCAATTTTACTTACTTCATCTAAGCGTTGCAGATGTTCTGGCGAGAGGCTGACATCTAAAGAAGCTAAGTTATCTTGAAATTGCGTTAATTTACGTGCCCCAATGATCGGAATAATCACACCAGTTTGAGCGCGTAACCAAGCTAATGCTACCTGTGAGGGCGTGTGTCCAATTTCTGCCGCCACTTGGCTAACAACCTGCGCGATCGCTAAATTCTTCTCAGAAATTCCTCCCCCAAAAGTTCCGAGTCGTCCTTGTTCATCGCCTGTTTGCTGAGGCTGATTATACTTACCTGTCAGCACACCACCACCTAAAGGCGACCACGGCGTTACAGCTAAATCGAAGGCTTTAGCCATCGGTAGCAAGTCTCGTTCGGGTGTTCGCTGAATTAAACTATACTCAATTTGCAGGGCAACAAACTGCGTCCATCCTTGGTAATGGGCAATAGTATTTGCTTGGGAAACGATCCAAGCAGGAGCATCAGAAATGCCAATGTAAAGCACTTTACCTTGACGGACGACATCATCAAGCGATCGCAAAACTTCTTCAATCGGTGTTGTGAAATCCCAAGCGTGTAACCAGAATAAATCAATATAATCGGTATTCAGCCGTTTCAGACTACCTTCCAAAGATTGAACTAAGTTCTTGCGATGATTTCCACTGGCGTTAGGATCGCCCTTTTTGTCATTCATCTGCAAGGGAAAGGAGTATTTTGTCGCAACTACAAAGCGTTCTCGTTCTTTAGCGATTAATTCACCAACAATTTTCTCACTGCTACCATCGGTATAACCGTTGGCGGTGTCAATGAAATTTCCCCCAGCTTCTACATAGCTATCAAAGATTTTACGACTTTCGTCCTTAGAAGCACCCCAACCCCAATCTTCACCAAAAGTCATGGTTCCCAAGGAGAGTTCAGAGACTCTTAACCCACTTTTGCCCAAGAGTTTGTATTTCATGAATATTTTCTCATTAACGAAAAAAACGCTGCAAATACTATCCCAAAGGCATGATAACTGCAAACCGGAGCGATGTTTGAGGACAAGCTCTTATTTGTATTTTTGTGCTATTTAAACCAATACAGTTCAGATAAGCCCAAAACACTTGTAGAGACGGCGATTCATCGCGTCTTCAAAGACAAATTATCTATACCAGTAACCTTAACTGAACCGTATTGCTATTTAAACGCAACCTCTTTTGTGAATGCGATCGCCTCCCAAAATTAATTCACCAAAAAATTGGGTCTGAATCCTAAGGCTTCACGCAATGCTTTAAAGTAATGAGTTTCATAGTGGATGAAAAATGGGTATTTACTCATTACTCATTACTCATTACTCATTACTTATTACTTATTACTTATTACTTATTACTCATTACTCCTTCTTAAGAGCGCCTTTAGGTCAGTGAGAATGTCAACTTTCCTGTACTCCTTCTCTGCGAGACGCTACGCGAACGTCGCTAACGCTGAAAGCGTTCTCGTCAGAGTAGCCGCGAATTCCATTGCCTTGGCTCTAAGTTGAGTATTTGCTCTTTGAATCGTATTAAAGTTAGCTTGACAAACTACTAAGCAGCAGCACCTAAAGCCTGCAAAGTTGCCAATTGAGCTTCTGTTAACCCTTGAATTTGTTCAAGCTTCATACCTTCGTAGGGACGAGGCGCTCTCCAAGTTTGCTCACATTTACCAGTTTGCAAATCCCAGACTTTGATAGTTTCGTCTAAGCTGCCACTAAAAGCAGTCAGTCTGGCAGAAGTTGCATCTCCAATTGGGACAGAGGCTACCACCAAACTATAAATAAGCTCTGAGTGACCCACCAAAGTTTGATAGCATTCTCCTGTAGAAATATCCCAAAGTTTCAGATTGCGATCTAAACTACCACTAACAATAAACTGAGCATCTGGACTAAATCGCGCCACCATAACAGGGCCTTCATGTCCTGTAAAAGTTTGAAGACATTCTCCTGTGGAAACTAACCACAGTTTGAGGGTTTGGTCAAAACTCGTACTTAGTAACCACTTTCCGTTAGGGCTAAAGGTAACTGACCACACGCTGTTGGTGTGTCCTGTTAAAGTTTGCCAGCATTCTCCAGTATTAACGTCCCATAATTTAATCATCCCGTCAAACTCACTACTTGCCAGCAGTTGACCATCTGGACTAAAGACGACTGAAACAACTGAACTAGTATGTCCTTTGAAAGTTTTCAAGCATTCACTGGTGTTGATATCCCAAAGTTTCACGGTTTGGTCATAGCTGCTACTGGCTAACTGTTTGCCATCTGGACTATAAACAACTGTCCAAACCCAACTAGTATGGCCGTGTAATGTTTGTAGACAGGTTCCTAACTTCCAGTCCCATAATTTGATGCTAGGATCTGCACTACCACTGACGAGTAAAGGATTCTGGCTATTAGGTTGAAACGCCACCGACCATACGCGGTTGGTATGTTCCCGTAATGTTTGCATTAGGATACCGTTTTTGATATCCCATAACTTAATTGTTTGGTCTTCGTGTCCACTTGCCAGATAGTGGCCATCTGGAGTTAGAGCTAGGGATAATACACTATTGGTATGTCCTGTGAATGTTTTCGTGCAGCGTCCTATTTGAATATTCCATAGTTTGGTGGCGTGGTCATCGCCACCACTGACCAATTGTTGTTCATTGGGATGATAAGCAACCGTCCAAACTCGGCTGGTATGACCGAGAAAAGTTTTCAGACAATTTCCGGTAACGACATCCCATAATTTTACGGTGCGGTCAAAACTGCTGCTAGCCAACTGTTGACCCTTTCGACTAAATGCGATCGCTGTGACTGCCTGTCGATGTCCGCGTAAGGTTTGCAGACATTCTTGGGTTTGAACATCCCAAAGTTTGATCGTATTATCATAGCTGCTGCTTGCGAGTAATTGACCATCTGGGCTAAATGCCAGCGATCGCACCCAGCGATCGTGTGCTTGCCAAACACTAAGGTTCGTACCAGTAGTTATATCCCACAGGCGAATTGTCCAATCTTCTCCACAACTGGCAATAATTTGACCATCAGGGTGAAAAGCGATCGCCCACACTCGACCTTCATGACCAACTAAAGTCTGAACTTCTCGGTTAAGCTTTTCTGATCCAACCTGCCATAAACGAATAGTTAAATCTTGGCCGCAACTCGCAAGGATATTACCATCAGGACTAAAAGCAACGGCATTAACTGAATATGTATGTCCTTTGTATGTGTGCAGACATTGCCCAGTTTCCACATCCCATAATTTCACTAAATAATCATCAGCAGCGCTGGCCAGATACCGCCCATCTGGACTAAAAGTTACAGCCCATGTCCAATGTTGATGTCCCCGACAACGCATTAGTTGTTTGCCAGTGCCACTATCCCAAATTTGAATTTCACCTTTGGTATCACTGGTAGCTAAATACTCTCCATCTGGACTAAAAGCAACACTGAGGACACCACCAAAAGTTTCGGCAAAGACGCTTTCGCTAATATTAACGCCAGTAAAATTTGTGTTGTGTAATGTAGCATTGGCTAAGTAAGCTTGGCGAATAACCAGATGAGAAAAGTCAAAGCCACTCAGATCAGTTTGCAATATTGAGAATAGATTTAGTAGATTTCCCCCTGCATAGCCTGTTTGCACTGCTGTTTGATATTGCAATTGCGCTAAAATTTGGCAAAGGCGCTCCTCAAGTTGGGCTTGAGTATCAAAGTGGGTTAAAAGTCGCTCCACTAAGGGATGCAGAATAAATTGAATTTGTGCTTCGCGCACGTAGTCTTGAGTTTGAGCTTCAATTAAGGCATGAGTTCTGAATAAGTTAAGTTCGCCTGTAGTAATCTCCCATTCAATAGTCTGGATAAATTGTTCTGTAACATATTCCATAATTACGGGTTGTTGCGTTAACCCTGTGGTTCTTGTCTCCACGAGAGAGCGCCCCTTGAGTGATTCCAAGGCTTCCAAGAGTTTTTGCCAAAATACTTGCGGCAATATTTCGGTTTGTAACTTCGTTGGCGTTACTCCTTCTCGGTTAATCGCTAGCCAGTACATAATCTGCTGTTGCAGAGGCGATAAACGCTCAAATTGTTGCTTGAGTAAGTCCCATAAATTGCTAAAAAGGGTATTACCTTGTGCCAAGAATGCTTGTGTATCACCACAAAATATATCTTGAATAGCGGTTGCGGCAATTTTGAGGGCGAGTGGATTACCACCAAAGTAATTGACCAAGTTTTGATGTTGAGGTGCTGTATTTAACCCTTTAGCAATCAGTATTTGCTCACCTTCTATTACTGATAGTCCCGACAAACAGAGCGATCGCACTGGTAAGTTTTCCCCCGATCGCACTGCAATTTTGCTCGGTTTTTCTCGTCCAGTGACAATCAGACAACTTTGGTGGAGTTCATCGCAGATCCGCTCAAATAGCTGTTGGTATGCTTCAAACCCTCGTTGGTATTCTCCCCCCCGGTTTCCACTTTGTAAAATTGACTCGACATTATCAAGAACTAACAAACAACGCTTTTCCTGCAATTGTTTCATCAAAAGATTAATTGAACTATCGATTGTTGCCTCTGAACCCATTAAAATCGGCAAAATCTCGCCCAGTAAGGTATTTAGTGGCAGTGCTTGCTGTAAACTACGCCAAATCACATATTCAAACTGGGATTGAATTTGCCTTGCAAGTTTCACCGAGAGAGTAGTTTTGCCAATTCCACCGAGTCCAAAAATCCCGACGAAACGACAATGCTCCTTGCCAATCCATGTTGATAAAGTTTGCAGTTCTGTTTGGCGACCATAAAATCGGGAGACATCAACGGCTTCTCCCCAATCTTGTGTACTGGTTTGGGATTGCTGATAGCGATGCAGAATAGCTTGGATATTTTTTTTGGAGACTTCTTCGCCAATGACTTGGGAAAGCGATCGCCACAATTGCGAACCTACCTGTTTAACATAGTCACAATCATAACCTAGCTTATCCGCAATCTCCGCATAAGTGCGTCCAACCCAACTTTCGAGAAAGACTACAGACTGAATATCATTTAGTCCTTGCTCCAAGACCGTAGAGCGTAAAACAGCATCGACTAATTTGAGTGCCTCTTCGCCTGTCATCGCTCAACAAGATCCACGTATCGTTTAAGTATTTAACTTGTCTGTTCTTGCTGGGAAAATTATGGCAAAGTTTACAATTGTTTACATTAACTAGCACACTTTTTCTTACTGACAGAACGAGCGGGCTTGGATTTTAATTGGGAAAGACAAGAAGTTCAATAATTCATGTTCCTCAATTAAATAGGAAAAAGTTTATTTTGATGAATTTTGGCAACTTGTTATAGAGCAATAGAATTAGCTAGGTAATTAATCACCTAGTTAGCATAGTTAACTTATTGGTTACATATTTCGAGGATATAAAAATGAAATTTCAACTAATTTCCACATTAACTGTTTTTACCATATTAGGATTATCTCAGCAAGCAAAAGCATATAATCTTGAAGCTTGTGCAAAAGACCCAATGACTAGCACACCTCAAGCAATCAACTTACTTCAGCCTCTTGACCAGAAAATGGTGAATTGTATTCCTAAATTGGATTCAATTGCTAGTCAATGGCAATCAAAAGCTAATAATATCAGATCGGCTATAAATCAGATAAAGGTCGGTAATAACGGAACTACAGGTATTGAGAAACTTGAGTACAATGTAACAGGAAATTATATTTCTTTAGGTGCTAGTGCTAAAGCTGCACATACATGGGAAGTAAAAATTCCACCAAAAACTATAAAAGAACAAGTTCCTGTTACAAAGTATCGCAAAGTAGAGGAGTGTATTGCTCGAAAGAAAGTTTTTGGAAGAACAATCTGCATTGGGTTTGAAACTAAAAATATGCCCTATGTCGAAATGGAATGGAAGACTGTAACTATCCCCGGTAAAACCATCAGAGAGTCTGCTTCTGCAACATGCAAGTATGATTACACGTTCAACTTGTCAACTTTTGAACAAAAACCTATTTTTAACTGCGGTCGTGGAAGTCTTGGTAATTTAAAGCTAGATGCAAGTGCATTTACCAAAATCCTTAATGGAGAAATGCCTACGTTGGGTAGTTTATTAACTAGTGTAAATCTGACACCGCCTCTATTTAAGGATGCCAATCGTGATACTTACAATGACGTGAAAAACAGCATAATAGCTAGTCACGCAGGTTCAATAGTGTATTTTTCTTCAGAATCTTTTGTTAATTGGGCATCCGTAGAAAACCAAGGAGCTAACGGAGTTGCCGCTGTTATTTCTGGTGGAGCATATGGCGCAGAGCTTACTCGCCAAATTACCGAAAGATTAAAAACTGAACTCACTTTTATGAGTGTTTTTGCTTCTCAAACTGCAATCAACTTAGGTGTTGAGCAGATAGTATCCATGATGACAGGAAATAGTGCATTAAATCTTGGCGCTTATAATGTTTCTGTAAAAGTGGTAAACACCCCTAACATTATTCAAAAATGTGTAGTTAACGGTGATTGTCTTCCTGAAATAAAGTCGCCCCGTTTAGGTTTTGCTGTTATTGCAACACCAATTAATTAATAACTTGACTATTGCGATTTGGTAAAAGTAAAAATTCACCAAAATTTTTAGTTTGCTGATAACGACAAGAATGGCAAAGAGATAACCATCTTCTAACCTTATTAGAAACAGGGCGTTGCTGAAGAATGGGATAATTTCGACAAATTAGAAACGGAATTTAAATGGTTTAAACCTCTAATTTATCCCGCATTTATGCAACGCCATTTTTCATTGCTGACAGAGCGATCGGGTTTAAGTTTTGATTAGGATGTGCAGAATAAGACCACAGTAATATTACGTTCATACTTTCTTGGAATTAAGAAGAGGTATAAATGGGAATGACAATCGATAAACCTCACAAAGATGCAGAGTTGAAACTCAAAGATCCAATCTTTTTTCAAGGCACTTCTAACACGAATATTGTTCAGGTGGAATTATGGGCTGATGACCGTTGGCTATTAGGTAAAACTTCAGCCAATAATGGCAAATGGTCACTTTCCTATCATTTTAACAGTGGTGGCACTCGGCGAATTGTTGCCAAGGGATTTGATGCTAATCATCAGCTAATTGGTAGTGATGATATTTGGCTTTTTTTAGATGCACTCACACAAGTTGATCTTGACATGAATTTGAGTGCTGATTTTAAACTGTGGGAATTTGTCACATCTCCTACAAGCGGTCTATTGAGAATTGAAAATACACCAACGCCTGGAGAAATCAAAAACCTAGAGAGACTATGCCAGCAAATTTTACAACCTGCACGAGATGCCTTGGGTTCACTGAAAATTAATTCTGGTTTTCGTTCAGAAGAACTTAATAAAGTAGTAGGAGGTGCTAGCAATAGTGCCCATCGTCAAGGCTTTGCTGCTGATGTCATTCCAGTAAATGTAGGAACTAAAAAATTTGCAGAATGGGTGAATGAAAATTGTAATTTTGACCAAATTATTTTGGAATTTGGCACTTTAGAAAAGCCTATGTGGATTCATGTTAGCGCTGAACCAAGAAATCGCCAACAGGTTTTGAGAGCTACTTATAGTCGTGGAATAACTATCTATACTCCTATTCAAATATAAAAGAAAGGAAAATTAGGACAAGGGTTAAGTGCAGGATTTTCAATACAAATCAAGCTAACTAAGTGCATTTACTAGTATAGTGAGTAAAACTTAAATTTTAGGAGGAAAGTAATTATGGAAACATTTGTCAAGGTACTTATAGGCATTATTGCATTCATACATATCCTTTTTCTAGTTGTGCAGATGTTTTTCTGGAATACAAAGTTTGTTCAAGAAAAATTACTGAAAAACTTTACTACAGCAGAAGTTGCTACAATTCTTGCTCAAAATCAAGGCTTATACAACGGATTTCTTTCTGCTGGCTTAATCTGGGGATTATTTATATCACAAAAGGTTCCACAAGTTGAGCCTTCATCGATTGTGATTTTCTTTTTAATTTGTGTAGCGATCGCAGGTATTTTTGGTAGCATTACCTTGAAACGTCCAACAGCATTTTTAATCCAATCAATACCCGCAATATTGGCTTTATTCTTGCTGTGGTATCCTAATCTTTAGTAGTTAGGTTTCAAGAAATATTCTCGATTTTGTGATTATTCAGGAAAAAATAAACTTATAGAACAACAAAATCCCGGTAAAAGTGGCGATGTGATTTCATCATCGCCTAACAAAGTAGCAGCTAAAACCAACTGTGCTTTTTCTCGCCGATAAACTTCGACTTGTTTAGTGAAGCGATCGACAATCCAATACTCACGCACGCCTTGAATTGAATAAAGTTTCAGTTTTGCTTCCTTGTCTCGAAGTTCGTTTTGTTTACCAGGGGATAAAACCTCTACTACTAACTCTGGTGCGCCTGTCAAATGTCCCGCTTCATCTTCAATTTGCGCCAGTCGTTCTCGACTTACCCAAACTACATCTGGTATAACACTATCTGCTTGCGAAAAAATCACGCCTGGAGCGACAATTGTTTCTCCTAAGCCACTCGAATCTGACCAAACATCGAGTTGTCGAGCGATTTTAACACAAACTTGTTGATGACGGCGGTGAGGAGTGCGAGTCACAAAGAGTTCTCCATTAATAATTTCATAGCGTGTCCACTCATTTTCGGGTAGAACCTCTAAATCGTGAATTGTCCAGCGTACTCCCTCAATGGCTTGGTTCATGATTGTCCCCGTTTGGCTTGCTGCCTTCTTTGCTTAATTTTATCTTTCCTTTGGGCAAGGCAGTTATGGTATTTAAATTAGAACCATAATGAAAAACAAAAGTTCAAGCGAAACTCTGTATGCTGACATTTACCCAACTTAAACCACCTAATGGCGATGCCGCAGTTACTTTTACTCTGGCGCTGACAGCAGAAGAACGCACCCGCAGTCGTCATCGCTTTGAAACTGAAGATGGTAAAGTTATATTTTTACATTTACCCAGAGGAACTGTTTTACACGATGGCGATATTCTGCAAGAAGAAACCCATAGGAGTTTAATCAGAATTACTGCTAAACCAGAATTAGTGCTGACTGCCTTTGCCCAAACATCACTTTTATTATTACGGGCGGCGTACCATCTGGGAAATCGTCATGTACCTGTAGAAATTACTCCAACTTATTTACGCTTGTCTTCAGACTCGGTTTTACGCACAATGTTGGAACAATTAGGGTTAGAAGTTAAAGAGGAAATTCTACCATTTCAGCCAGAATTAGGAGCTTATGGACAACACCATCATGCTCACTGATAGTCATTTTTTGAGTATTTTACAACTGGCTAGCCCCGCTTTGCCTGTGGGAGCATATAGTTATTCTGAAGGCTTGGAAACGCTCATAGAAAATGGTATTATCACCAACACCTTACATCTCAAACTTTGGTTAAAAGCGGAGTTGCTCTGCGGGGCAATTCGGTTAGAGGCTGCGGTGATGGTGCGATCGCAGCAAGCTGCAAAAATGAATGATGTAGAGTCGCTATGCCGTTGGAATCTCTGGTTATCCGCCGCTAGGGAAACAGAAGAATTACGCGCCTCTAGTTGGCAAATGGGGCGATCGCTCATCCAATTACTTGGTAAACTAGAACCTCAGATTGTACCTATTGCCAATGCTGTGGGTAATCCTTGCAATTATGCGATCGCTTTTGGCATTGCCATTGCCCATTGGCAAATCAATATAAAAGCTGCATTACTTGGATATCTGCACAGTTGGGCAAGTAATTTGATTACTGCTGGCGTGAAACTTATCCCTCTTGGACAAACAGCAGGACAACAGTTATTGCTAGATTTGCAACCATTACTCAGTGCTGCGGCGTTAGAAATTCTAGGGTTAGAGGACGATCAACTTGCCTGTTGTAGTTGGGGTTTGTCGCTGGCAAGTATGCAGCATGAAACGCAGTATACAAGGTTGTTTAGGAGTTAGTTATTGGGCATTGGGCATGGGGCATGGGGCATTGGGCATGGGGCATTGGGCATTGGTCAAAAACTAATAACTAATAACCATCTACCAAGCGAAAGTGACAAAGGACAAATGACAAAGGACAAATGACAATGAATACATTTAGAGTGGGAGTTGCTGGCCCGGTGGGTTCGGGGAAGACGGCTTTGGTGGATGCTTTGTGTAAGGGATTGCGTGAGCAATATCAGATTGCGGTGGTGACGAATGATATTTATACTCAGGAGGATGCTCAGTTTTTAGTGCGTTCTCAGGCGTTGGCTAGCGATCGCATTTTGGGTGTAGAGACTGGTGGTTGTCCTCATACTGCTATCCGCGAAGATGCTTCGATGAATTTGGCAGCAATTGAACAGTTAGAAGAACGTTTTCTCGATTTAGATTTGGTATTTTTGGAAAGTGGCGGCGATAATTTGGCTGCTACCTTTAGTCCAGAATTGGTGGATTTAACAATTTACGTCATCGATGTTGCGGCTGGTGATAAAATTCCCCGCAAAGGTGGCCCCGGTATTACCAAGTCTGACTTGTTAGTGATTAACAAAATTGACCTAGCACCTTATGTTGGTGCAGATTTAAGTGTGATGGAACGAGATGCTAAAAAAATGCGCGGTGATAAACCTTTTATTTTTACTAATTTAAAAACTCAGTCTGGACTTGCAGATGTGATTAACTTTGTTTGCACAAATATTTGTTGAAAAAGAATTCAGAATTCAGAATGGGCTAAACGCCCCGCTACCGCTAACAGGAGTCAGAATCAAGACAACTAAATCTGCATATTTAGCGCTGATGCAAAAACGTAGTTTAGGGACTAACTACTTATTGTGGGGTGGGCCGAAAAGCCACTGGTGTCAACTTAAGCCAAAAATAGCGTACTGGTTGAGTGTTGTTCACCCGCCAGGGATTGTAAATCCCTGACTAATTGCTCAAGTCTACTGAAGTAGACTGAAAATTTTTGCGCTCTAAAGTCTTCTTCAGAGGACTTTAGCTATGAGACAGGGATTGTAAATCCCTGGCGGACGTGCGGTTTCGCGTTAAGTTGACACCAGTGCTCCGCTATCCACCCCTCGTAGAAAATTCATGCTTTTTGCAGATAGCTAAGGTTTAGCCCATTCTGACTCTTGACCTTTTTTTGAATTCAAAATGCAAAATTCAAAATGAAGAAGAATTTTTTTGAATTTAATAATTTTGGGTACAAGCCCCCACCATAATCTTTGATTTGGTGGTCAACAAGAGAGTGGCGAGTCCAAGCTCCCACTAATTGTCTTTAATTTTGAATTTTGAATTTTTAATTTTGAATTGGAGCGAAGCGACTTGACTCCTGACTCCTGAATTCTATTTCTATAAAGCCCTCAGATGACGACTTCGCACCCGTTCAGCACTACCAGTAGGAATCGCAGCAATTAATTTTTGCGTGTATTCCTCTTTGGGTTCCAGGTAGATGCTTTCGGCTGTGCCTTCTTCAACAATTTGACCGCGATTCATGACTAAAATGCGATCGCTCATAAATTTCACCACACTTAAATCGTGAGAAATAAAAATATAAGTAAGTTGAAAGTCTGACTGTAATTCTTTGAGAAGATTTAATACCTGCGCCTGTACGGAAACATCCAGTGCTGAAACTGATTCATCGCAGATGATAAATTTAGGATTTAATGCCAAAGAACGGGCTATGCAAATCCGTTGGCGTTGACCGCCAGAAAACTGATGAGGATAGCGGTTAATCGCATCTGCACTCAACCCTACCCTTTCTAAAAGTTCAGCTACCCGTTGGCGTCGTTGTTGCTTTGTCTTCCCAACGCCGTGAATTAACAACGGTTCCATCACCGCGTCCCCAACCTTCATCCGGGGATCGAGGGAACTGAAAGGATTTTGGAAAACTATTTGCATTTCCCGCCGCAGTTTTTGCAACGGTTCTCCTTTGAGGGTAGTAATATCTTGTTTCTCAAAGATAATCTGACCACTCATTGGTTCAATTAATCGCAGCAAGGTTCTACCAAGGGTGGTTTTACCGCAACCAGATTCTCCCACCAAACCTACTGTTTCCCCTGGTTTGACATCAAAGGAAACACCATTCACTGCCATGTTGTAGCGTTTTGTCCCACCAAACACCCCGCGCACTGGAAAACCAACTTTCAGGTTGCGGATTTGCAGTAAAGGTTCCTTTTCATTAAAGTTTGCTAATCTTGCAGTAATCTCTTCAGTGGTGACTTCTGTAGGTTGTGCGGGTTCTTTCGCCTGAATTACTATTTGTCCCGTCGGTGTCTCTTCTGCACTCATGTAGTCCGAAACAGTGAGTAATTTTTGGGGACGGCGGTTAAGTGTGGGGCGACAAGCTATCAAACCTTTAGTATATGGATGCTGGGGACTGCTGAAAATTTGCCCAGAAGTACCAGATTCGACAACTTTGCCTTTATACATCACCGCTACTTCGTCAGCAATTTCTGAAATTAGCCCCAAGTCGTGAGTGATGAAAATCATTGCCATGTCACGGGTTTGCTGCAATTCTCGCATTAACTCCAAAATAGTTGCTTGCACCGTCACATCTAAAGCTGTGGTTGGTTCATCAGCAATTAAAATTAATGGGTTGCAAGAAATTGCCATTGCAATCATCACCCGTTGCAACTGACCCCCAGAAAGTTCATGGGGGTAGCGTTCTAGCATGGCTTCTTTGTGTTCTTTAACCAACTGTGCCAACTTTGATGGTTCTGGTTTCGATGGAGTTTCGCTATACTGCTGCTGTATCTCTTCATCACTCGGTAGAAGTTTTACCTCTTGTAAACCTGCGATCGCAATTTGTCGTGCTTGGGCGGCTGACACATTTTGATGCCGCATGATCGCTTCTGTTAGCTGAAACCCAATGTTATAAACTGGATTGAGCGAACTCATCGGTTCTTGAAAAATCATGGCGATGTCGCCACCCCGGTGTAACTGCATTTGCTCAGAAGGCAATTTTATCAAATCGATTGCTTTGCCATTTTCCTGCGGACGAAACCAGATTTCACCGCCAGTAACTATACCGGGAGTCTGCAACAAGCCCATCACAGCTAGGGCTGTCACTGATTTACCACTCCCTGATTCTCCTACTATTCCTAGAGTTTCACCTCGATGCAACCCAAAAGAAATACCATCCAAAGCTCTGACTGTATTGCCATCACTGGGAAATTCAACTTGTAGATTGCGAACCTCTAGGACAGTTTCTCTCATAGGAGTTGGGTATGAATAATTAACTTAAAATTATTTGGATTTTAACAATAGTTTTAATGTATATGTCGGTAAATTTGGTTTTTACCCACAATTGACATTACATACCTCCACAATATACACGCATTTGCAATGTCGAACTGCTTCTGATTTTTGATCGCTAGACTCGAAATAACTCAACCACTGTCGGCTTAGTCACTTTCCCCATTGCGTTGCGCGGTAATTCTTCAACTAGCAAAATTTGGGTTGGTACTTTATAAACCGCCAATCGCTCTTTTGCCCAACTCCTAAAAGATTCTAATGTTAAAGGTTCAGAACCTTGCAATACTAAGGCCGCACAAACTCGTTCACCCCACTCCGGATCGGCAACTCCAACCACTGCACATTCCTGAATATCTGGATGCGATCGCAATACTTCTTCAATTTCTAAAGCTGAAACTTTATACCCTCCCGTTTTGATGATATCCACACTCATCCGTCCCAGAATGCGGTAGTTGCCATTCTCAACTACAGCAGTATCTCCAGTACGGAACCAACTATCTTGGAAAGCTTTGGCGGTTGCTTGGGGGTTTTGCCAATATTCTAAAAACACTCCGGGGCTTTTAACTTGAATCTCTCCTGGTGTTGCGGCTGGAACTAACTCGCCGTTCTCATCCACTAATCTCACTTCAACTTCAGGTAGTGGCTTTCCTACATATCCAGACAACCGTTCACCGTGTAAAGGGTTCGATAACGCCATACCGATTTCTGTCATCCCATAGCGCTCAAGCAGAAAATGGCCACTGATGGTTTGCCACTTTTCTAAAACTTGAACTGGTAATGCTGCCGAACCAGAAACCATCAGGCGCATTTTAGCACAGCCTTCTGACATAGTTTTTTGGCGTTCCTTAGAAGCATTTTCCCAAGCAGCAATCAGCTTTACATAAATTGTTGGTACTGCCATAAATAGGGTTAAGTCACCGTCACAAATTCGCTTCCAAACGGTTTGGGCGTCAAACTTGCTTAATAGATGGCACTCCGCGCCAGCCCATAAAGCACAAGTCAGTACGTTAATAATTCCATGAATATGATGTAGTGGCAGGATATGTAAAATGCGATCGCTAGATGTCCATTCCCAAGCAGTGATTAAGCTAGTCACTTGCGCTTGAATATTTTGATGAGTTGTAACTACACCCTTCGGTTTACCTGTTGTACCGCTGGTGTAGAGAATTAAAGCGCGTCTAGTAATATCTATCTCTGGGAGACGATCAATATTAGATGGGAGAGTTTCTGAGGTGAGGATAAATCGCAAATTTTGTTCTTGGGCGAGCGAGCGCAATATAGCCTCAAAATTAGGATGAGCAACAATAATCGATGCTCCAGAATTGGTAATTACATACTCCAATTCTGGGCGTGGATGGGAAACACACAGAGGTACAGCTATGCCACCAGCCCGCCAAATCCCCCATAGAGTCGCGACATACTCAAACCCAGGCGGGATGAGAAAGGCAACTCGCTGCTCTTGTAAATCTTCTGTATTCTGAAGAAGGCTTGTTGCTATTTGACTGGAAGCGTGAAGCAAATCCCGATAAGTAAATGCTCCATCTGTCGTAGCAATCGCTGTTTTCTCATTGTGTTCTTCAGCACGAATAATCAATGGTAGATTCACGTTTTTTACCGATTGAGGGTTGATTCAGTCTATTGAAAGAAAGCATATAGCAATCCCAAACAAGATGTAAATTTTACTATCCCCTATCCCCTATCCCCTATCCCCTATCCCCTATCCCCTATCCCCTATTCCCTATTCCCTATTCCCTTTCTCTACAACCAACGTTGTTTTTTAGCATAAGCAATACTACAAATTACAATTAATGCCATCATACATATCACAGCAGGATAAGCCCAAGGTTGCTCTAATTCCGGCATATATTTGAAGTTCATACCATAGAAACCAGACATGAAAGTTATTGGTAAGAATATGGTCGAGAGAATAGTTAGACGATTAATTCGTTCACCAGTTTTGCTAGCAATATTATCGCGTTGAATTTCCATTAATTCTGACATCCAGGCTCTTAGAGATTGATATTCTTGCCAGAGTTTATCAACCTGATGAACTAATTCTTGATTGAAGAGTTCCTTCACTGGCTGGGTGATCCATTGAAAATCTTCATTATTCATAATCGACATTAGTAACTTGATATTTTGAAAATTACGGCGTCCCGAACGAGTAGATTGCCTCATGGTGGCAATTTTTTGGTACGTTGACTCATCACCTGATTTTTCTAAAACTTCATCTTCTAAATCATCAAGTTTCATCGAAATATAATCAAATACATTATCGTAATTATTTAAAATATTTTTAAAAATAAGATAAAAAAGATAGTCAATTCCTAAATTGGGAATATCTGGAGTTCGCCTTTGCAAATTATTAGCTAGATTGCTTAAAATTTTTAGTTCCGTGATTTCAAAAGTGATAATAAAGTTATTGCCAACTACAATATTTCCACGTGCAACTTCAAATTCGTTATTTTTTATTTGAAAAGTTAAAATTTCATAGCTATCAAACAAACAATCTTCTACATCTTCATCAATTCCTAGAGAGCAATGGTTAAAAATCATCTCAATTCGAGATGGGTTTAGTCCAAAACGATTGATAATTCTGGCGGTTCCAGTGCGATCGCGGAAGTGAATACAGCGCAACCAAATATTATGAGAGCCATCAATTTTTTCCAGCACCGTATCGACATCATTGCTAGTGAATAATTCCAGGTTATCTGGATAAAAAGTGAAGAGAGCTAGCATACGGTAATCCTAGTTGATTTGTAACAAAATATGGTAACTCATCGTAAGTGTTAAGCAGTTTAGTTCTGATTGGATAAGCACTGAAGTGCTTACTACAAACTATATTAAGTTATAGCTAAATCTTTTTATAAGAAGAATTCAGAAGTCACAAAACAGGTATGAATTTTGTAGGAGTGGGTGACAAATATTGGTTAAAAGCGAGTGTTTAGTGGGCGAAAAAAATTAAAATATTCTCGCCTTAAAACTTTATCCCTGTATGAGTAGAGTATTCTGAATTCTTTATTCTGACTCCTGTTTTATCTTTTCCCAGATTTAGGGCGAGTAGTTGGCGCTGGTGCTGACTTATTTTGCAGAATGGCAATTTCTTTCTGTGCATCTTGATAACTATCGTTTTCTCCTTGCTGTTGGAATAGGTTTGCAGCTTTTTTGAAATCTGCGATCGCTCCTTGTTTGTTTTTCTGTTTGGTACGAATTATACCCCGGTTATAGTAGGCTAAGGCATTGTTAGCATTAATTGCGATCGCTCGTGAATAATCCTGATTTGCAGCTTTTGTATTTCCCAGTTCGAGATAGGCGTTACCACGGTTGTTGTAAGCTGCTACATTATTAGTATCTAGTTTTAATGCTTCGGTGTAATCTTCGATAGCGCCTTTATAATTTCCGAAAGAAAAACGGTGAATACCCCTGTGGATGTAAGCTGCAATGAATTTAGGGTCAATCTCTAAAATAGTGTTGTAATCTTCAGTAGCTTCTACTTTATTTCCTAAATCACTGTAAATATCACCACGATTAAGAAAAGCTTCGATATATTTGGGATTGATGTTGATTGCATCTGTATAATCTTTAAGTGCTGCATATTGCTGTTTATTAAGAAATTGAGTTAAACCCCTTTGATAATAAGCTTTAGCATCACTAGGATTAATTTTAATTATTGCGTCAAAATCTTGGATTGCTGCAAGTCTTTGTTTGAGGCGACGGCGAAGGATACCTCGTTGCAAGTAGGCTTCGGTATACTCAGGCTTGAGAGCGATCGCTTTGCTAAAATCTCCAATTGCTCCTTTATTATCCTTGACTTGAGAACGAGCTAATCCCCGGCCATAGTAAGCATAAGCATTCTCTGAGTTTAACTTAATCGCTTGAGTATAGTCTGCGATCGCTTCTTTGTACTTACTTAATCCATAAAAAGCAAATCCTCGGTCAAAATAGGCATTGGCATCTTGAGGATTGAGTAAAATTGCTTGGCTAGAGTCTGCTTGTGCTTGCTCATAGTCTCCTAATCGATAATAAGCATCACCTCGCTTATTGTAAGCCAAAGCATTTTGCGGATCTAATTCAATAGCTTGATTGAAATCTTTAACTGCTCCTTCATAGTTTCCTGATTCATATTTATTTACTCCCTGTTGGTATAATGTTTTTTGAGCATCACTTACAGGTTTTGGCAACTGTAAAATCCACGCTCCAACACCAAGTACAATAAAACCAGCTATCCCCGTCAGCACTAGTAATAATCTTTTATCATGCTGTTTTTGCTGATCTTCAACATTTGTTAATTTTTTCAGATCATCTAAAACTTCGGTTGCATATTGGTAGCGTTTACGATAATCAAAACGTACCATTTTATTAATAATTTTTTCTAACTTTCTGTTAACTTTTAGATTTTTGGGACGCCAAACTATTTCACCTGTCAGCTTATTTTTCTGACTTTGTAAATTAGATATTTCCTTTGCAGTTAAACCTAGAAGTGCTGCGATCGCAACAATACCTAAAGCATATATATTACTGTTGTATTTGAGGTTGCCGTTAACTTGTTCTATCGGCATATACTCAAGATTATCAACAGTATTAGTGATGGCTTCATTAAAAGTAACAAAATTAACCAAAACTAACTTTTTATCTGATTCTCTACGAATAATATTTGCTGGTTTAATATCGCGATGAATCACGCCATAGCTATGTACAATAACCAAAATCTCTAATATCTCTGACAAAAAACTAATTACTTGGTCTTCACTTAGAGGTTGTCCTTGAATAATTTCGTCACTTAAAGAATTGCCAGGGATGAATTCTTGAACTATATAGAATTCTTCATTTTCTTCAAAATAAGCAACTAGCTTTTGGATTTTATCGTTTTCCTGTCCTAGTTTTTCTAAAGTTGCTGCTTTACTGGTAAACAAGCGGCTTAGGATTGTTAAAGTTTGGGAATTTTTATTAGGAGGACATAATTGCTTTACTAGAAGTTCGCTGCCAGGAAGATTAGTATCTTCAACTAGATAGGTTTTCCCCTTTTCTCCATCATTGAGAACTTTTAGTATTCGGTAATGTCCATCTAGGAAATGACTATTCATCAATATAAATATAGTCTGATAAATTGCTTGATTATAGCTTAAGTGTTATTATTACTGATTTTAAAATATAAATATTTATTTATTAAGCAACTTCAAATGAGATCGATGCGTGGGCTGCTACCGCGTGTATATATCAAAGTCCCTCTCCCAACTTGAGAGCTACGGTGTATACACAAGTCTGAAATAGCTCAGAAACCAAGGTTTTACCCCACCCTAACCCTCCCCTTATAAAGGGGAGGGAACTTGATTTTCCAGTTTCCCCCCTTTATAAGGCTACGGTGTACACACAAGTCCTAAAAACCTAGCTTGATAAGCATTTCCTCGTTCCCAGTCTCCGACTGGGAATGCATTCATTGAGTCTCTGACGTAGAACATAGGGAACGAGATAAAAACGAGGTAAACAAGATAGACGAGAAAAGAATGGAAAATCAAGCTTTTTTTGACTTGTGTGTACACCGTAGCTTTATAAGGGGGGATTAAGGGGGGTAATTTGAGTTATGTGTACACTGTAGCCCAAGCTTGGGAAAGGGATTTAGGGTGAAAGCTCATTGATTCAGATTTTACGCTGGAACTACAAATTTCTCGCTACCAGCCAGTTCAAAGGCTGCATGAATAGCTTGCAAAGCTTTAACACCTTGCTCTTGGGCCACAACACAACTAATTTTGATTTCTGAAGTGGCAATCATTTGAATATTGATTTGTTGTTGGGCTAAAGCTTCAAACATTTTAGCGGCAACGCCTGGTTGTCCGAGCATTCCTGCACCGACAATACTCACCTTAGCGATCGCACTATCTAAAACAACTTCACCCCATCCTAACTCTGCCGCTATTTGAGTAAGCATTTTTTTGGCATTTTCCCCATCGATCCGCGAGACTGTAAAAGCAATATCTCGTCTGGGAACACCATCAATTACTCGGCAACGCTGAGATTGGATAATCATATCAACACTAATATTATGTTGCGCTAATAATCCAAACAATTTTGCCGCCATTCCCGGACGATCTGGCAATTGGCGAATAGCAAGACGCGCTTGATTCAAGTCGAGGGCGACACCGCGAACGGGAGGACAATTGGGCAGAGGGGCAGAGGGGCGGAGGGGCAGAGGGGAAAAACTTACTGCAACTTCTCCTCTGCTCCCCTGCTCCCCTGCTCCCCTGCTCCCCTGCTCCCCTGCTTCGATTTCAAAGGCGGTGCGGAGTGCGCTAACGGCGCGATCGCATTCGGCAGCATCCACTACGCAACTTACTTTCACTTCGCTGGTGGAAATCATTTGAATATTCACGCCAGCTTCGGCTAAGGTAGTGAACATCTTTGCAGCCACACCAGGACGGCCAATCATTCCTGCGCCTGCGATGCTGACTTTGGCAATGTTATGTTCTACCATTACCTCGGCTTCTTCCGATTTGGGGTTAGATTGACTTCTTAGTGCTGGGGCGATCGCTGTTGCTACTGCTTCTGCCCGTTTTAAGATTGGTGTTGTCACAGTAAAAGCAATGTCATTGCTGTTACCTTCATGAACTGACTGAATAATTAAATCTACGTCTACTTTTTGCCGAGAAATTTCGCCAAACAACCTAGCTGCAACCCCTGGTTTATCAGGTACGCGCAACAAAGCAACCTTCGCTTGGTCAGTGTCAAATTCTACAGCATCCACTGGACGGGCAATTTCTAGATTGATTAGCGATCGCCCTTGGGGTTTGGCTGATGTCACCCAAGTACCTGGTTGATCCGTCCAACTAGACCTAACTACAAGGGGAACACCATAGTTACGGGCAATTTCCACAGCACGGGGATGCAGCACTTTTGCGCCCAAGCTAGCTAATTCCAACATTTCATCGCAGGTGATGTCATCCATCAACTGGGCTTCAGCAACTAAGCGGGGGTCTGTAGTGAGAATCCCTGGAACATCTGTATAAATTTCGCAAAAATTTGCTCTTAATGCGGCTGCGATCGCCACTGCTGACGTGTCAGAGCCACCGCGCCCCAAAGTCGTAATTTCCATCTCTCCGGCGCTGGATGTACCTTGAAACCCTGCTACTACAACTACTTTACCTTCATTTATGTGGCGACTGAGGCGAGTAGTTTCAATATGCAAAATCCGAGCGCGGCTGTGTTCAGCTTCGGTAACAATTCCTACCTGAGCGCCAGTCATGGAAATTGCTGGTTGTCCGAGTTCCTGCAAAGCCATGCTGAGTAAGGCAATGGTTACTTGTTCGCCAGTAGAAAGCAGCATATCCATTTCCCGGCGGTTAGGATTTGGAGAAATTTCATTAGCTAGTTTGACGAGTCCATCGGTGGTTTTGCCCATTGCCGAAACCACTACGACAAGAGAGTTTCCAGCTTTAACAGTTTTGTAAACACGCTGTGCAACAGCTTGAATGCGTTCCACTGAACCGACAGATGTACCACCGTATTTCTGAACTATGAGCGCCATAACTTTTTATTTAATCAATTGTGCCTGCTTTCATCAACGCTTCCGCCAGGTAAGGAAGCCTTGAAGGCTTATCAGTTATATAGTTTACTAAAAATTGCGTCGAATACCCTATAATAATTGATTATTCAAAAACTACATCTTCGTAGAGTGCTGCCATTGTTTCCTCAAAATCCACGCTATTGAGTCGAAATGATTGATGTTCTGCTGTGTAGGTTTGTAAAACCCACAACCCTTGCTCATTGCGGCGAAAACACTCGACTCGCTGACGTTTGGTATTAATTAAAACATATTCTTGCAGACTTTCCAGTGTTTGATAATCGGCGAATTTGTCGCCCCGGTCAAAGGCTTCGGTAGAATTAGATAAAACTTCGACAATTAAACAGGGAAATCTTTTATAACCAGGCGTTTCTCGATCTCGTTGATCGCAAGTAACCATCACATCGGGATAATAAAAGCGATTCAGAGATTCAATTCTGGCTTTCATGTCAGCGATGTAAACACGACAACCAGAGCCGCGCATACGATTACGGAGGAGAGCGAATAGGTTTCCTGCAATGGTAACGTGTGGATCTAGCGCTCCAGCCATTGCGTAGATGTAGCCGTCTATATATTCATGCTTGATATTGCTCTGTTCCTCCATTTGGAGGTATTCTTCAACAGTGACGTAGTTTTGTTGGGGTGAGGCTATCATAGTTGAAACTTGAATTCAGGAATTTGACACTCTCCGGGCTAAAGCCACGGAGATTCTTGGTTCAACGAGTCCACTTAGATGAGACCCCTTGCGGTATCTCACCCAGAGGTGGTTCTCTCCTCAAGCGTTAACTTTCGGTATGCCCTACCGTAGTTGGATGACTCCAAAATTTGTTTGCTAGGGGCGTATTGCAATACGCCTGTACAATGCTGGTCGTCTAGTCCCCATGAAAATTTTACCTATTCCTGGAAAGGAGCTAGAACTATGGAATAGAACCCCATATTTTCAATTGTCAAGGTTCAGCTTAGAGCCGTTAGGCAACATCGGGTTTTTATACAGGTTGATTACCTTCCCTGTTCAAATTAGTTTAACATTAAAGCACCCTCAAGGGTGCGACTAGCTTTCATCACCAGCAATCAAGTACGAAAAAGGTTAAAGGGTAAAGGTTAAAGGTTTTTTCTTTCCCCTTACCCCAAACCCAATTCCCCAAAACCCTTGCGGTACTAGTAGTTAGCTAATAGGTAATGTAAACCAGAAAGTTGCCCCTGTATCCAATGCACTGTTTACGCCAATTTCGCCACCGTGAGCATGGATAATTTGCTTACACAGATACAACCCCAATCCCAAACTTACAGAATTGCGGATACTTGTACCCCGAAAGTATAGGTCAAAAAGCCGATCGCTTTGTTGTTGACTAATTCCCACGCCGTTATCACTAACAGTACAATAAATTTTGTCATCCTTATGGGTAGCGTTGATTGTCAAAAGCAATCCGGGAGGATTATGTTTAAGAGCATTGACAATTAAGTTAGAAAACACTCGCCATAGTTGCGTGGGATCAGCATTCACTAATGGCAAATCTGCGGATACTAGATTTGTCAGCTTGGCTTGATTTTGTGCTAATAATGGCTCTAAATCTGCGATCGCAGCTTTGACAATTGTCAGTAATTGCACTGTTTGGGTTTGTAAAACAACACCTTGTGTTTCGCTGACATGAGTTTCCATCAACGAGTTAATTAAGTTCAGTTGGCGATCGCTACTTTGAATCATCCGCTCTAAAATAGAGCGGGAAACAGGGATTGGGGATTGGGAAGAGACTTCATCAATAATCCCCCCTTGTCCTCCTTGTCCTTGATTCCCAGTCCCCAGTCCCCCGCTATTAAGCAAATTCTTCAATACCATTACAGTACCCAGAACTGGGTTGCGTAAGTCGTGGGAAACTGCATGGAAAAATACTCGTAGTTCTTCTTCAGTTTGCTTGCGCTGGGTAATATCTTCAATTAAACCTTCGTAGTAAAGCAATTTTCCCTGTTCGTCACGGACTGCATAGGCTTTTTCTGAAATCCAGACAATACTCCCATCTCGGCGATAAATTTGAGACTCGAACTCTGAAACACTGCCATACTTTTCCATCAGGCGCACAAATTCTGCCCGACGGTTCGGATCAACATACAATTGTTCAATATCAGTTAAATTTGCTGTCACCTCTTCCACTAAAGAATAGCCATAAATACGTGCTAGAGCGGGATTTGCCGTAATGTAACGTCCATCGGGACTGCTTTGGAAGATTCCTTCAACGGCATTTTCAAAAATGGTGCGATATTTAGCTTCTGCAACCTTGAGTTTTTGATAGGCAGATTCCAGTTCTTGACGGGCGTAAAACTCAGAGCATTGCAAGCGATCGTACAGATAAACACCAATATCACATATAGTACAAAACCAAAAAATGTATAAAATGAACGTTACATTATATATTCCTGGGTGTTCGGGAATCGGTGTTTGTAGTCCAAGTGCCGTATTCACACCAAAATAGTAAACTAGCACACTCACTTGAGTCAGCAAGTGAAGAATCCAGCAGACGGGCATCAACACAGCTTGGCTCAAGAATAGCAGCGACCAACCGATGGTATCGGGTAGTGCAAAACCTGTAAGAGTTGCAAACAACTGCGATGCTAAACTAATTGACCAAGAAGACCCCAAAAATAATAAATCTGGACGATGACGACCTAACTTAGTTTTATGTAAGGCAAAGCAGACCAGTATACTCATGAGCATTGCAACATTAATTACAATACGTTGAGTTCTAACTACTTCTGGCAACTGCTGCAACTCTTGAAAAGGGAAAAACAAGCCGTAAATGTCTCGCAAAGTAAAAGACAACAGACAAATCAGCGCCAGCCATAACCATAAACGTAATCTCTGCCACAAAAAACGGTTACGCCAAGCTTTGTAAAGAGGATTGATTTCATCTGTTGTTGGTGCAGAAAAGATTTTTCTCCACCAGCTTTGCACTGTTGTAAATGGAGTAGCCATTAGCATCCAAGCAACTTTGCCCATACCGTCGAGGGTGTTTCCCTTACTCAATAGACTTCTTGCAGAAGTAGGGAAAAGGGAAAGGGGGGAAAGGGTAAAGGTTTTGTATTTAACCCTTTCCCTTTAACCTTTACCCTTTTCCCACAAGAGTGCAAAAAGCACTTTTGCAAGAGGTTTTATATTGCTATAAATAACACCCTCTCATTTTTTGGTGATTTATGGGCGATTTGTTGCGGATGAAGTTGCCAAAGGTAGTGTAAACCAGAAAGTTAACCCGCGCTTGCGGTTACTAATAACACCGATTTCGCCGCCATGTGCCTTAATAAATTTCCGACAAAGATACATTTTTAAGCCAATGCTTGTAGAGCAACAGTCTTGGGGATCGCGGACATGGAGATCGAAAAGGCGATCGCATTCTACTTTACTCATTCCCACACCGTCATCTTGAATCTGAGTGCGAATCATTCCCGCCTCAACGGTGGCATTCAGGGTAAAATTTAATCCTGGTGGATTATTTTGCAAGCCATGTGTGATTAAATTTGCCAAAACTTTCTGCAACCTAGTCCCATCTGCCATTACTAATGGTAAGTCTGCCGGAACCAAGTTCTTCAGAGTCGCTTGATTTTGTGTCAGTATGGGTTCCAACTCGGCGAATGTTCCTCCCAGTAGGGTGCTAAGTTGCACAGGTTCGAGTTTGATCTCAAGACCCTGTTTTTCACAGGAATTAATTTCTAGCAATGAGTTAATCATCGTTAGTTGGCGATCGTTGCCTTGAATCATCCGCTCGATAATTGAGCGAGATATTGGAATTGAAGATTGGGAATTGGAGATTGGGGATTGGGTATGGGAAAGAGGCAGAGGGGCAGAGGGGATGGGGGGCAGAGGGGAAAGACTCGCTGTAATTGCTCCCCTGCTCCCCTGCCCCTGATTTAACAAATTCTTCAACACCATTAAGTTACCCATTACCGAAGTTCGTAAATCGTGGGCAACGGTGTGCAACACTACATCTTTGACGCGATGCAATTTTTCAACTTCTTGCATTTTCTGCTCTAACTGTGCCGTCCGTTCTTCTACTTGATGTTCTAAATTAGTGTTGAGTTCTGCTAGTTTTTGGCATATCTGGCTTTGCTGAATGGCGATCGCTACTTGTTCTGACATCTGCTGTAACAAATCAATTTCTATCGGCAGCCAATGACGCGAACCTGAGCATTGATTGGCAATTAACGCCCCAAATAATTCATCACCAAGCATAATTGGTACAGCCAAGCTAGCCTTCGTTTGGAATTTTTGACAGTGTGCTTTGACTTTGGGAGATACTGTCATTTGCGTTATGTCTTCAAAAACACGCACAAAATTATCTTTTAGTAAATTTCGCACTTCTTTTAGATAAGCTTCATCATTAGTAGACCAACCTGAGACTGATGGATATTTGGGATCTACTGATTCGGCAAGAGTTCTGATTCCTAAATTGGCATTATTTAAACTGATGAAAACTCGATCTGCTTGGAGAAATTGTCTGACTTCCGTCACGGTAGTTTGAAGAATTTGCTCTAAGTTCAGCGAAGACCGAATTCGCACTAGGGTTTCTGCCAACAAGCGATCGCGTTGGGCACAAAGGCGGAATTGTGCTTCTACCTGTTTGCGTTCTGTAATGTCGTGATGCACTGCCAGGATGGAGGGGATACCATCTAAATCAATCACTTCGGCTGAAAGCAGCGTTGTAATGATCTCACCAGACTTTTGCCGAAATTCAAATTCTAAGTTGCGAACAACTCCCGTACCTTGCAACTGCTTTAACAAATTCAGGCGATCGCGATCGTCTACCCAAAGATTTAACTCAAAAGAAGTTTTACCAATCGCCTCATCTCGCTCATAACCTGAAAGTTTTACAAAACTGTCGTTAACTTCTATGAAGCGTCCTTCTTGTAGCGTACTAATGGTAATTGAATCGGGGCTGCAACTAAAAGCTTTCGCAAATTTTTGGGCAAGATTTTGTAAAGCGACTTCTCCTTGTTTCTGATCTGTGATATCTCGGACAATTGCTAGTACCTCATCTTGACCACTCACGACCAACCGCGCTTCATAATTTCTGATTCCCAAAGGCGTTGGTAGCTGATATTCGCAAGTTTGTAAAGTTCCAGAATCTAAAGTTTTAGCGATCGCTACTTGGCTAATGGCTGCAACATCACTAGGTAATAACTCTTGCACATGTTTTCCAACTATTTCTTCTCTCGAAAGAGTGATATTTGCTCCTTCACTTTTCAAATCTAAATACTCGCCATCGCGGCTGATGCGAAACATCAAATCGGGAATAGCGTCCAAAATTGCTTTATACCGCGCCTCACTTTCTTGCAATTTTTCTTCGGCTTGTTTCCGGTCTGTAATATCCATGACCAAGCCATTCCAAAGAAAATCACCATTGGCTTGTAGTTCCGGTTGTGAAGTACCTTGAATCCACTTAAGTTTGCCACTAGGCGTAATGATCCGACCTTCCCAATGCCAAGGTGTAAAAGTGGTGCGACAAACAGCAATAGATTCTGCAAAAGCTTTTATATCCTGTGGATGAATCAGTTTGTATAGCACCTGGAAGTCTGCCTGTATAGCTTCTGGTTCTAATTCATACAAATATTTACAACCAAAACTAATATAAGGGATAAATATAGAATCATCCTGCCGTTGCAGAATTTGGAAAATCATCCCCGGTAAATTGGCAGCAATTGTTTCCAACAAAGTGATATTCTCTGGTTGAAAATCTGGTTTATACGCTGATTTTACAATTTCATCCACTCTTAGACCCTTTGATATATAAGCAATTGGCATAATATTCAAGGCAATCATAGCCATTGTGAGATATTTTTAGCTGTCGGCGTGTAGGCGTAGCCCGTCGTAGACATCACTAACAGCAGAAAAAGCGGCTCTACTTTCAGAGTAGTTCTGGATGATGCGATCGCATTCACCCAATCGGGTGAACCATTTGTCAAAGAGCGAATCAGTTTAGGAATGCTGAGTTAGCGATCGCCCTTGACGCTTGGCGGACTAAGCCGCCACTGCGACTTCTGGCTGAGTGAGCTTTTTGATTTGTGAGAATTGCAAACCGCAGTTCCCCGACTTATTAAAGAAGCTGGGGATATTTTTGATCACAAATAATTCAGGATTACTATAGTAATCCATCAAGCTAACGAAAACCTGCTAGGTATTAAGCACTTAATGTTTAATACAAGGACTAAAGCCCTTACTACAAACTTATTTACTTAACATACAGGACTCCTATTTGATTTTTAAGAAATTCAGTACAACTTGAAGAGGCTTGTTTCCTGTTGTTTATTGCCTACCTATCGCGCTTGCACTGGGCTTCTCTGCGACACGCTCCGCTAACGCCAACGCGCACCACGCAAATAATTTCAGAAATCAAAGCGGATTACTATAGTTAACTTGACAAACTACTAGAATAAATATACTAGTTACACCCAAACTGATAACATGAATAATACCACCGTCAGTTTACCTCCTACCCTCGAATTAAACATCGACTTGACTGATGAGCAATTTTTTCAGCTTTGTCAAAATAATCGAGACTTAAAGTTTGAACGGACAGCCTCAGGGGAATTAATTATTATGCCACCCACTGGGAGTAGTACTAGTGACCGTAATGCTGATTTAACTTATCAATTAAGAGCTTGGAGTCGTCAAAATAAGCTAGGAAAATCCTTTGACTCTTCTGGTGGTTTCAAACTTCCTAATGGTGCAGAGCGTTCTCCAGATGCTTCCTGGGTGAAAATGGAGCGGTGGAATGCTTTAAGCGAAGCAGAAAAAGAAAGATTTGCTCCTTTGTGTCCCGATTTCGTGGTTGAGTTAATGTCTCCAAGTGATTCCTTAGAAAAAACGCGAGCCAAAATGAGGGAATACATCGATAATGGCGCAAGATTGGGCTGGTTAATTAATAGAGGACAGCAGCAAGTAGAGATTTATCGTTCCAATCGAGAAGTTGAGATTTTACAAAGTCCTAAAACTCTATCGGGAGAAGATGTTTTGCCAGGATTTGTTTTAGACTTGGCGGAAATTTGGTGAGTAATTCGCATATCGTACAACGCTGGCATAATTATCATAAATTATTCTCAGAAAATAAATGCTATATCTATGACGGGCTACGCCTACGCAACGATAACATCGAAAGCATCGAATGTAATATTCTTGAGATGTAGTTGCAGTAAACCGAGCAGATTTTGATCGCAACAATCAGATAGAAAGTAGTTTCTCGATCCAGTTAATCTATTTTCATTTAGAACATGAATAGATTTACTAACATGGAGAAATTAATAATAGGTTTTTGGGAGTGGATAGTTTCTGTATTATGGTGAGGCTCGGTCTTTTTTATCAAAAAAGTCAGGAAGATGTTCGGCGAAGGCTCAGTCAGGAGGAAAACCCACCATTTGCCGTACTAGCCAGTCTTTCATATTCAGGTCGTAAAACTGACATGATAATCAGGGAATCATAACCCTTTTCTGATTTTAGACATTCGCGTAGCTTTCCTTCGACAACAAAACCAGCACCTTTGTAGACAGCCTGAGCGCGATGATTTTGCTCTTTAACATCCAACCATAACCGATGTGCTTTGTATGTCTCAAACACAAATTTTTTAATTATTTCAACAGTGTCTTTGCCATAACCTTGCCCCTTTTGTGTGATGACAATGCGACGAAATTCAATACTCTGATTTAAATTAAGCAGTCCAGCTAAAATAACATAGCCAATTTTGGTTTCCGTTTGCACAATCAGATGAGCAATATCAGAATCAGCGATCGCTTGAAGATGTTGTTGATATGACCAAGGAATAATGTACTGTCGATTATCGTCATCATACTCGGCTTGCAGAACATAATCGAGATCAGCTTCTTGTGTTTTGCGTAGGCTTAAACTGTGCATATTTTAACTCAACGACCTATTATCATCACTTTATTCGCTATTGTGAAGAGTTAAGTTTATCTTAAGTGAATATTCACAAGCATTATGCTCATCTTTGTGGCTCTAGTTGTCATTGATGGTAGGGCGATGAAAGCAAATTAATTCCTTAATAAACAATATATTGAAGGAGACATCAATGCAATTACAAAAAACACCAGTCTTGGAAGAAACTTTTTGGCAAGCAGTTATCAATCGAGATCCCACTTTTGAAGGTAAGCTTTTCTATGGTGTTCGCTCTACAGGCATTTATTGCCGACCTATTTGCCCTAGTCGCAGACCGAATCGGAATCAAGTTTGTTTTTTCCAGTCAGCACAAGAGGCTGAAAGCGCAGGTTTTCGACCTTGTAAGCGGTGTCAGCCAAAATCTGAAACATTTCCAAATACAGCCAAAATCTTATCAGTATGTCGATATATTGAAGCACAAGTTGATCACATACCAACTCTCTCAGAATTATCCTCTCAGGTGGAAATGAGTCCCAGTTATCTACAAAGAATATTTAAGCAAATAATTGGCGTATCCCCTTTTCAATATGCAGATGCGCTGCGTAGCCAACGATTGAAACACCGTCTCCAGTCAGGAGAAGAAATTGCTGATGCAGTTTACGATACGGGGTATGGTTCAAGTAGTCAATTGTATGAGAAAGCACCTAAGCAACTGGGAATGACACCAAAGATTTACCAACAAGCTGGAAAGACAATCAACATTGTCTATGCGATCGCTCCATGTCTACTAGGATATTTGCTGGTGGCAACAACAGAGAAGGGTATTTGCGCCGTTAAACTAGGTGATGAAGCAGACAAGCTTGAAGACATTTTGAACCAAGAATTTCACCAAGCGTACATCATGCGTGATGATCACACACACAAAGACTGGATACAAGCAATCCTCGACTTGATTGCGGGAGATAAAACACATCTCGATTTACCACTTGATGTCCGTGGGACAGCATTTCAGAAACAGGTTTGGCAAGCATTACAAAAAATTCCATACAGCGAAACGCGCACATATACCGATATTGCCCGTGATATTGCCAAACCCCAAGCAGTCCGCGCAGTGGCAAATGCTTGTGGAGCTAATCCAACAGCGCTGATTGTACCCTGTCACCGTGTGCTGCGGAGTGATGGCAGTCTTGGCGGTTATCACTGGGGAATTGAGCGCAAACAAAAACTGCTTACACAAGAATCGAAATTTCTCAAAGATGACTCCAACACCTGAACTAGAATCGTTAACTGAAGAAAGTCTAACCCGTGGTTTAATGGTGCTTGCCAAACTTGATAGCGATTTGGCTCGGATTTTAGAGACACTGGGGCCTCCACCAATCTGGTCAAGAGAACCGGGTTTTGCAACGCTTCTGTGCATAATTCTGGAACAACAAGTTTCCTTGGCAGCAGCAAAAGCTGTATTTAACCGATTATGTGGCGTGGTTGTAACTCTAACGCCAGAAAACTTTCTAATATTGGATGATGCTCAATTAAGAGAGATTGGATTCAGTCGGCAAAAGATTCTATACTGTCGTGGGTTGGCGAATGCGATTGCAAGTGGTCAGCTTGATCTAACCAAGCTGGAAAGAATGGACGAAACTACTATCAGAACTGAGTTAAAGCGTCTCAAAGGTATAGGGGACTGGACAGTTGATATTTATTTGCTCATGGCGTTGCAACGTCCTGATGTCTTTCCTAAAGGCGATTTAGCGATCGCGATCGCATTACACAAACTCAAAAACTTGGCGACACGCCCAACACCAGCACAACTCGAAGCAATGACACAGCACTGGCGACCCTGGCGAGCGGTAGCTGCAAGACTTCTATGGCACTACTACCTAAATAATGGTAATACCAAGTCTCCGTAAACTTGCACTTAATGATTACTCCTTTGTACTTGGCAGTTTGTTTAATAAATATAAATTAAATGGTAGAAAATAAATTAAGCCTAACAGAACAAAAACCTGATAAAGCTTCAAACATCCTGCCGATAATCACAGTAATAATTGCATTATTAGCTTTATCTTCAACAGCAATATTTATTAAAATTGCTGTTAACGAAATGAGCGCTGTTGCTACATTATTTAATCGCTTATGGATAGCGACTATTATCTTTGGATTATGGAGTGGAATTAACCAAGCCCGGACTCACATTAAAGACGATGAACCTGTATTACCACAGCAACGTTATCCCATCAAAGAGATAGCTTTCTTAATAGCAGTGGGTTTAGTGCATGTAATCGGTAGATTATCTTGGACTTGGTCGCTAACTCAGACTGGTGCTGCGAATGCTAACGCGTTAGGTAGTCTGAATCCGCTATTTACTACATTAGGAGGATGGCTATTTTTTAATCAAGTTTTTGGACGCAAATTTATTCTTGGTCTGATATTAGCAATAGTGGGTGCGATCGCAGTCGGATTTGAAGATTTATTACGCTCTAATAATAATTTTACAGGTGATGCGGTTGCTCTCATGTCATCGGTTTTTTATGCGGCAAACTTTTTACTTATCGAGCAAATTCGCAATAAGTTTTCAATTATTACCATCCTCGTTTGGCGCTGCGTGATTGCAACTTCATTGATGATCCCAGTAGTCTTAATTTTTGAAAAACAAGTTTTCCCAGTTACTTTATCGGGGTGGTTAGTAGTATTTGCCCTAGCTGCTATTTGCGAAGCCTTGGGGCATGGGCTAATTGTATACAGCCTGAAAACTTTTTCTTCAGGATTTATCTCTTTGCTGTTGTTACTCAATCCAGTGATTGTTGCTATTCTTGCTTGGATACTTTTCTCAGAAAACTTGAGTATTTTTAACTTGTTAGGATTGTCTCTAATTTTAGGGGGTATATATCTAGCAATTTCTAATAAAGAATCGATCAAATCTAGCGTTAATCCCCCCATCCAATCTGCCGCAGAAAGCGAATCTTAGAAAGTTCGTAGTAAGGACTAAAGTCCTTACTACAAACCCTCAAAATTATCTTAAAAATTTGTAATCACGTGGGTTACAATTTACCCGTGAATACCTTCTCAGCCGGGCCTGTCATATAAACCCGTTGATCTAATTCTGACCATTCAATTTGTAAGGGGCCACCCGGTAATTCTATAGTTGCGGTGCGATCGCATTTTCCAGTTAACACACCAGCCACCAAAGAAGCACAAGCACCAGTCCCACAAGCTAATGTAATCCCAGCACCCCGTTCCCACACCCGCATTTTCAAATAGTCACGGCGTACCACTTGAATAAATTCGGTATTTATGCGTTGGGGAAAAGCTGGATGATGCTCAAATTTTGGGCCGATGCTTTCTAGTTCAATTGCTGCGACATCTTCCACAAAGGTAATGCAGTGAGGATTTCCCATATTTACACAGGTGACTTCCCAAGTTTTCCCCGCTACCTCCAACGGCTGAGAAATAACTTTTTCTTGGGCGGGTGCAAGATTAGTCGGAATTTCGCTAGCGAGTAACCTGGGTAAACCCATATCCACCTTTACTAGACCATTAGGCAGGATTTGGGGAATCATCACACCAGCTAGGGTATGAATGCGATATGTGATTGAGGATTGCGAAAATTCTTGCCCAGTCCCTAGTCCCCAGTCCCTAGTCCCCAGTCCTTCTAAATCTGCCAAAAAGCCAGCTAAACAACGAATACCATTGCCACACATTTCCGGTTCTGAACCATCGGAATTAAAAATCCGCATGGTGTAGTCAGTGCCATTTTCTCCCGGTAGGGCAAAAATTACACCATCAGCACCGATACCAAAATGGCGATCGCACAACTTGATGGCTTGCTCTGGAGTCACTACAGGCAAAGATGACGAGCGATTGTCAATCAGAATAAAGTCGTTGCCTAGACCGTGATACTTAGTAAATTCGATTGCCATTTCTTCAAGGATGAATTATCAAGGATTAGTTACTCTTTATTTTGCCTTGTAGGTTCATCTTTACTAAAAATGCTTACCCAATTTGACACCACTTTACCCAGTATTATACAAGTCCAAAACCTGATTAAACAAACAACGCCAGTGGAACTAAAGCTGCTGACTGGTGATGTGTTGACAGGAAAGGTTTTATGGCAAGACCCACAGTGTATCTGTATTGCTGATGAAAACAGTCAGCCAAGCACTGTTTGGAAACAAGCGATCGCTTATATCAAGCCGAAAGTGAGTTAGGAGTGAGGAGCAGGGGGAATACTCCTTCTACTCTGCCGCAAAACAAAGCCGAGCAAGGATTTCAATCCCCTCTCCCTGCCTCTCTGAACCCCTATTCCTCGTCACAGAACTTAGAGGATGTTTGAAAAGTCATGATTGATGCATCAAATATTTTTTTACCCCTCCCTAACCCTCCCCGATGCATTGGGGAGGGAACTAGATTTTCTTGTTTCCCCCCTTGCCAAGGGGGGATTAAGGGGGGTAACAACGCAATTCAAATCACAGTCAATCACTTTTCAAACAACCTCTTAGAGTTTTGCAGCACAAACCCACCGATTGCGTCCTTGTTCTTTAGCCTTATACAAAGCTTTATCGGCTGCATTAATCAAGTCTTGAGATGAACCTTTATCTGTTGGTCTTTGAATCGCAACACCTAAACTGACGGTCACAAAATATTGAAAGTTATTCTTCTTATTATGGGGAATCTTTAATTCTTCAATAGACTTTTGAATCAATTTCGTTACTTTAATCGCACCTGATTCGTTTGTATTTGGCAAAATTACAATAAATTCTTCACCACCATAACGAGCTAGTAGATCGGTAGGACGCTTTAATACAGATTGTGCTGCACGAGCAACTTGTATTAAGCATTCATCCCCGGCTAGATGTCCATAAGAATCGTTATAATCCTTGAAATAATCAATATCAAATAGAACTAAAGATAAATAACTTTCAGTTAGTCTTAATCGATTCCATTCCTGCTCTAAAAATTGAACAAAACAATGACGGTTTGCGATTTGAGTTAGAGCATCTAGCTTACTAATTTTTTCTAGCTGATAATTTGCAAGTTCTAAAGCATGGTTTGCTTCAGCAAGTTGATTAGCTTGAGAGCGGAATTGTTCTAATAATTCCGTAAGGATTCAGGTGCTGGGGTATTGACAAGTGTGGTAGGGGAAGCAGAATATAGCAATTATGGAAAAAGACCTGCCACTAAAACTAGACATTGAAACCCTAAAACAGTTGGAGAAAGAGCAACTGGTAGAGATGCTTATGGAGCAGGCAAAAGCTATAGAACAGCTAAAATCCAGAGTAATAGAACTAGAATCTGTAATAGAGAAACTCAAAGTTAGTAGAGACTTAGACAGCACAATATCATCAAAACCACCGTCGGCAGACATCCTCAAAAAAACCGAGAAAAAACTTGAAGATGAACCAGAGGAGAGTGAAAGGCCAAAACGGAAACCAGGAGGACAGCCAGGACATCCGGGAAAAACGAGAAAGGGTTTTGGGAGAGTAGATAGGTTTGAGATATTAAGACCGCAAGTGTGTTTTTGTTGTGGTCAAAAGGAATTCAGTAACAAACCAATAAAAATAGAAACCCAGCAAGTAGCACAGTTGGTAGAAAGACCCATCGAAATCGTAGAATATCAAAGACATACCTGTATTTGTAGCGAGTGTGGGTCAACACAAACAGCAGACTGGTCGCCAGAAATAGTACCGGGACAAGATATAGGAATCAGACTGCAAGCTTTCTTGGGATGGATAAATAATTACGGGCATTTACCATACGAAAAACAACAAGAATTGTTGTGGGAACTAGGACAAATAGAAATTGGCGTGGGAACATTAGTAGCCACGAATGAACGAATAGATGGTGCAGTAGCTCAAAGTATTGATAGTCTCAAAGAATGGATTAAACTTACCCAGCCAAATATCCATGTGGATGAAACACCTTGGTTAGTCAAAGGTGTAAAAGAATGGTTATGGATTTTTGCCAATACCGACTTCGCTTTATTTCATGCGGCTGATACTCGTTCTCGTGCTGAATTAGAATCTATTCTAGGCTCAAGCTATGAGGGTGTACTCAGTTCTGATGACTTTAGTGCCTACAATGGTTATAAGGTCATTGCTCAACAGAAATGTCAAGCACATTTACGCCGTCACTTCAAGAAACTAATCAAGATTCCTGGCTTGAATAACAAAGAGATTGGGTCAGCATTTGTCAGCCTGATAGATGAAGGTTTTAAAAACTATGCTCTCTTCCAACAAACTAAAAACATTGATGAGTTCTGGAGTTGGGCATCCGAGTTCAAACTAAAAGTTGAATCTTCCATTCATTCATGGATTGATAAAGCTGGAGGAGAAGCAGGTAAACTTTTACGCTCCTTACGTAATAAAGCTCATCAATGGTGGTATTTTTTAGACCACCCGGACATCCCGCCTGATAATAATTTAGCTGAACGAACATTACGTTTAGCAGTCACAAAACGAAAAGTCAGTGGTGGTTCTCGTTCTCTGAAGCGATTCCAAGATACTGCTAATTTATTGACTGTTATACAAACTTGTCGCCGTCAAGGACGCTCTGTTATTGACTTTTTTGACCAAGCTATCAAAGCGATGGTTAACTCTTCTGTGCAGACCCCTTCTTTAATTCCTCTCGTTTAGACCTGAATCCTTACATAATTCCGAATGTTCTAAAGCTACATTAAACTGAGCCGCTAACTGTTGGATGAATTGAATTTCTGACGTTTTCCACTCGCGGGAACAATAGCACTGATGAACACATAGTAATCCCCATAAAGTTTTTCCTTTCATTAGAGGGGCAACAATTTGCGCCTTGATTTGAAATTGCTCTAACAATTGAATGTGGCAATCCTCTAGCCCAGCTTGATAAACATCTGATACTACTTGTACACGCCCTTGGTGATAAGCAAGTGCATATTTTTCACCAAAACAATCATCTCTCACCTTGATGTCGATCGTAGAATCGTAGTCAGGCAATACATTTTCAGAGACAAATTTTCCAGAGGTATAGTTCGATTCCGGGTCAAATCGAAAGATACTGACGCGATCGCTACGGAGAGCCTTACGAATTTCTCTTACAGTAGTCTTAAACAAGGTGTCTAGATTTAGAGATTCACGAATTTCAGCCACTAAATTAAACAGAATCTCCTGCTGCTGATTTGCTTTATACAGTTCTGCTGCTTTTTGTTCTGCTTGAGCTAAAAATTCTGCTTGTTTCACTGCAAATCCTAATTGCGTTGCAATCTGAGAGAGAAACTGAATTTCTAATTTTTTCCATTCATGTGGCTGTGAATGCTGATAAGCTGCAAGCACTCCCCACAGTTTTTTTCCCACAAATATTGGTGCAGTTGCATAAGCTCGAATATGGAACTGTTCTAAAATTTCTAAATGACATTGAGACAAGTCTGCTGCATAGATATCTGAAGCAATTAAAGTTTCATTATTACGATACCTTCCACCTTGATGTTCTTGTAGATAAGAGTCATTCCAAACTGTATTTTTTCCTAATGTCTCTACATCATCCCATCCGGTCTCTGCAAACTCAAAGTCACTGACAAATTCTCCACTCCAGTTTTCATAAAAACGATAAACGGCAATCCTTTCAACACGGAGTAACTTGCAAGTTTCCTTAGTGGCTGTACGAAAAATTGTTTCTAGATCAAGAGAAGCTCGAATTTTGCTAATAACTCGGTAAAGCGCCTTTTCTTGCTCTTCTAACTGCTGAATTTGGACTTGTTTATCATGCAGTTGAGTTTCTAAATTACTAACACTAGGCTGTCCTAAAAGCTTACAGAGTAGATTAGCACATACCTTCGTAATAATACCTAAACTTTTGTCCCACATTACAAGTATATTTTCAGTAATCTTTTAAAGATGAAAATTGATAGCTACAATGCTGCCACAATGTAACTTTTTGTAGTTTATAACCATTATCGCGTAAGAAATTTTCATGGTCACTTCTCCCGGATTTCTCACAAATGATTTTAGATAACATACAACATATACAGTACAGTAATTATCATTATCGCCAAAGTCTGTAAAAGATGAAATAATAAATGAAAAAGTATTGTAATGACAAAATAAATTTATGAAAAGTTAAGCTAAATTTTTAGGTCAATTCTATTATCAAACAAGGTCAGTAGACTGAAAACTTCTGCAATTGACAAAGGTCAAGCAGATGACCCCATTAATTAGGGCTTGCTACAAAATAGAATCAAAATTTAGAGTTGTCAAAGCCAAGAGATTGCCAGTCTTCAAGATTGATTTGGCCGATTTTGTCGCATCCACTTGACAATACAGATTGATGATGTCCCTATTAGAGACAACATCTTGAAGCTTGATATTATCAAAAGCGAACGTAATTCGGAATTACAGGAGTTTTCAGGTATAAGGTACTGAACTGGCGATCGCAAATAACTGTTCTAGTTTACTTAAACCTGTCAAGCTACCACATAACAATACTTGGTCGCTGACTCGCAAATCCATACCACCATCAGGATAGCGGATAAATTTACCATCTCGCCGGATCGCCTGTACCTGTACTCCAAATTGCTTGGCGATATCTAAATCTGCAAGGGTTTTACCTAGTGTTGGGGCATTTGCATTGACTGTAACCCACTGACAAGCACTATTTTCTCCGGGAACAGCCGCTTGTCCCTGAGCGAATTCTGCCAAAGCCGCCAGTTCTTCATCTGCTCCCACTACCAGTAAGCGATCGCCTTCTTCCAATCTGGTTTGATTATTGGGATAATCGATTTCATCGCCATTAGCGCGGCGAATTGCCATCAAACTCGCTCCTGTTAAGTAGCGCATATCTGCTTCTTCTATGCTCATACCAATTAAGGGCGAATTCTCTGGGAGAGGATACCAGCGCTGATTTAAATCGAGAGTTGCTTGGCGCAAATCGCGGGCGACTTCAGTTGCAGAACGCTCTGGGCGCAAATCTAAATAATGATCGTTGCGGATTTGCTGCATTTCCCGTTGGACGACAGCTGGCGACAACAAGCCTAAACCAGTTAATAAATAAGTTGCCATTTCTAAGCTGGCTTCAAACTCTGGTTGCACAACTTCCCTAGCTCCCAATTGATATAGCACCTCAATATTTTTATCCTGGGTAGCACGAACAACCAAATCTAATTCTGGGCGCAATTCCAAAGCGCGTTTCAAGCAAAGACGAGTACTCATGGGATCTGGAAGTGCGATCGCCATTCCTTTGGCATGATTCACGCCAGCAGTTTCCAGAACGTGTAAACTGACGCAATTGCCATAAACATAAGACACCCCAGCCTCACGTAACTGCTGAATTCTACTCTCTGATTGGTCGATTACCAAAACAGGTAGATCGTGTTGCTGCAATAATTTCACCAAATTTTTGCCAACTCGCCCATAGCCGCAAACTACCACATGGTCTTTGAAGGGCAAATCTTCCGACACATCTCGCGCCTCATCTTCTTCTAAATAAGGTTTCAACCAGGGCATTGATTCGGCAAAGTTAAATAAAAATGGCACTAACCGCAATACAAAGGGAGTAAGCATGAGAGTCACTGCGGTGGTTCCCAAAATTAATAAGTATATTTGTCGGGACACCAACCCCAAAGACTGCCCTTCACTAGCGAGAACAAAGGAAAATTCCCCAATTTGCGCCAATCCCAAACCAGCGATTATGGCTGTTTTCAAAGGATAGCGAAACAGTTTCACTAAAGGCGTGATAATCAAAAATTTACCAACGAAAACTAGTGTCACCAACCCCAAAATTAATTCTAGGTTGTTCCACAAAAACACTGGGTCAATTAACATCCCAATGGCAGCAAAAAATAAACTGGCAAAGATATCTCGCAGGGGTTCGACATAAGTCAGAGTTTGATCGGCGTACTCCACCTCAGAAATCATCAAACCGGCGACAAATGCCCCCATTTCAATAGACAGTCCCAAATGCTCTGTCAACAGAGCAATGCCCAAACATAAAGCTACAACCCCTAATAAAAATAGTTCTTTGCTTTCAGTCCGGGCTAACAGTCGCAATAAAGGCGGTATCAGCCAAATCCCTGCTGCTACTGCGCCAGCAGCAAATAAACCAATCGAAGCTAGCGCTGTCAGTACGGCGATGCCAATGGTTTCTGCTGGTTGGTTGAGGGCTGGTAAGACTGCTAACATTAGTCCCAGCGCCAAGTCCTGGACTACCAAAATCCCTAGCATCACTTGCCCGTGAGGCGTTTCTGTTTCGTTGCGTTCCATCAAGCACTTGAGGACAACTGCTGTAGAAGACAAGGACAGAATACACCCCAAAAACATCCCCTTCGCGGGTAAGGCTCCCCAGGCTCCTGTTACCCCACAGACTAAAACTGTTACCAAAATCGTCAGAGCAATCTGGAGTCCACCTCCACCAAGAGCGATCGCTTTTACCTTCTTGAGTTCCGCAAAGGAAAATTCCACACCCAAAGCGAATAATAAAAAGGCAACCCCGAACTGCGCCAGAGTCTCTACTTGAATAAGTTCTTTAATCAATCCCAGTCCGGCTGGCCCAATGATCATCCCGCCAATGAGATACCCCAGCAGCACCGGTTGTCGCAAAAGTGCCGCCAACAGTCCGCCACAAGCTGCAACGCCTAGAACTAAAACTAAATCAACAATTAACCTAAAATCTTCTTGCACAAGTTTTAAAAGAACTATTAATTAAGACCTATTAATTCAGGATACAAAGTTTTATGATCTCAAACAGCTTGTTTGGTGAAAGATCGACAAAATTTCTTTACTTTAAAAGGAGCAAGGAGCAGTTAATTAGAAAAGAGATATCAAGCTTTTTGAAGGTATCTTGATTTACGAGGATCAAAGGTGAATGAATCCAGTTCAAAGGCTCATTCACGAGGATCAAAGACTCATTGTTGCATTATAAAATGTATGCCCCATTCCCAATGCCCCATGCCCCATGCCTAATACCAATTAAATTTTAGGCGAACCGAGGGCATTCAATAATAACAGTGACCACGGCACTTTAATATCAGGTATAAGCCATGAGTATTGTCTTAGTATAGGTAATGCAGCTGGCAGCACAAAACGCAGAGAACGTAGCGATGCAGGCAGATCGCCATTTTCATCGACAATTCCATATTTCTTAGCTAGTTCGGCAACAATCTGCACACGTCCTGTACGGTGCATGATATTTGTTTCACAAGCAAGTGCAGCAATCACCCGTCCAGTTAATAGGGGAGTTTCCCAGTTATAGCGATCGCTAATTAATGAGTTTTTTGGGTCAGTCTCATTAGTTTGATTCATTTCCGAAGCAAAACGGGCAAAAAGCTCAGTACCAACAATACCTGGCCAAATTGAAACAGAAGCAACATTATAAGGCTTTAACTCAATAGCCATATCAGCAGCTAGGCGATCGCAAGCGGCTTTACCAACACCATAAGCTGTATTAAAAATATAAGACATACTGCCCCACGAGGAAATGGTGCAAATTAGTCCAGAATTACGCTTAGTCATCATTCGGGCTGCAAAAACACTCGCAACATAATGGCTACGAAGACCAACGTTGTTACTAGCATCCCAAAGACTTGGTTCACAATCCCAAAAGGGCTGCCCATAAGCGTCTCTTAATGCCTGAACTCCTGAGTAAGCATTATTTACCAGTAGGTCGAGTTGTCCATCCTGCTCATCTTGAATGCGATCGAAAAGCAAACGTACCTGTTCATCGTCACTGTGGTCTACTTGAACGGGAATGCATACACCACCGACTTCTTCAATAGCTGATTGAGTGTCACCAAGACTTCCTAAAACCGCATCACTGGAAGAGTTGTTGAGGCTACGACCCGTAATGTATACAGTTGCACCTGCTTCACCAAGTCCAATCGCAATTCCCCTACCAATTCCCCGCGTAGCACCTGTGACCAACGCCACTTTACCTTCAAGGTGTTTCATGATTGCTCTATTTGTCCCTAATCTTTTACAAGCTAGTGCGTAAGTTCTGTTTATAAAATACCTACAGATAGAAGGAAACAAAACAGATGAACGGTACAATCTATCAGGAAAGCAAAGAAATAGTTAAACCCAAAGTGCCTTCATGACGGCTAACTTAACATCTATAACGACATTTGACTTTGTGACTATGCTATCCCAGGCTGCGGCTGCCTATCGAGGAGAGAGAGGTACACGCCCTAGTGCTGAAATATTAGTAACTGCGTTGCTACAAGCAGAAAAAGCTGCCAAGCAGCAACGTTCGACTTATCCGTTTGAGTCTCTTCTCGGTAAATGGCAACTTTGCTTTGTTACTGGTACTAAAAAAGCCAGAAAGCATGGGGGAATTTTATTAGGCAAGGGTTTGTATGTACCCAAGTTTATTGCAATCCATGTTTCCTTTAATGCCACTTTGCAACAGGATTCAGATCGAGGCGAAATTAGTAATCAAGTTGAATTTGGCCCAGCTTTATTAAAGCTCACGGGGCCAGTGCAATATTTAGGTAAGAAAAATTTATTAGCGTTTGACTTTAACCAGATGCTTATCAGTATGTTTGATCGTGTTGTTTACAACAGACCAATCCGTGCTAGTCAAATTGAAACAGAAGATTTTTACAACCAGCCCATAGCTAAATTACCCTTCTTTGCCTTCTTTTTAGTGACGGAAGATTTCATTGCGGCTCGTGGTCGTGGAGGAGGATTAGCATTTTGGATTCGAGAAGTTTAAAGACTTTTTCTGGAAATTAGCCCGTCTTGCTTGCAGCAAAAGGAAAGGGAATTTGACTTTTTTCTTTCATTCGTAGCGGGTAATGCATGGAGTTCGCCTAATTTAGTCTTTTTTCTTGCCTTGTCAAAGAAGTATATGCTAATATTGATAATTGTGTGGTTAAGGACGTATAGCTCAGTTGGTTAGAGCGCTACGTTGACATCGTAGAGGTCACTGGTTCGAATCCAGTTACGTCCATTTTGTGTTGTAGAGTTGGGAAATAAACTTCCAGATGTACAAAAAGAAGATGTAATTCCAGAAGTTGGAGAACTTGATGAATTAGAGATATTTGTTGGCTATTATTTAAAGTATCAAACTGTACCTACATAAATCGATTCATCCCTTCATTCAGCAATGCCGGAATTGGCTTTCTCACCCTTACAGATCGCAATGTGGCAGGACATCGTTAAATATTAAACCTATTAAACCTCAAATTCGCCAATAAACAAGTGTACAATTTTCTGATTTATCGTCTATTGAGAGTATAAAAACAAAAATTTATCAATTAATTTCACAATAGTCAAAAATTTTTAGATCAAAGAGCAGACAATCCGGAATCCAATTTGCTTGTCCTTTGTGGTTGCAGCTCCAGAAAAGCGAAATGTAGAACGACATAAATTTGCAGGATGACCCCAAGAACCACCACGCAAAATTCTATATTCTTCATTTCCATCATCTACCCATACACTACCATCTAATGGTGCGCCTTGATAGTCATCGTATTCATAATCAGCACACCACTCCCAAACATTACTGTGCATATCGTATATAGGACTCATATTTGATTTCTGAAAAAACTCAGTACATACTAAGAAGCCTTCTTGACTGTTGCCTGTAGCAAGATTGCCTGTCTACGCAAATTCGTTCAGAAATCAAAGCGGATTCCTATAATCCAAAAGTATTAGCGGGAAAACTACCAACTTCTGTTGTACATTGGCGATTAATGCTATTTATATTGTCGTTGTCACCGCAATAATTGGCTAATTTATCTGTAATTTTTTGACCAAAATGGAATGGCGTTGAGGTTTTAGCACGACAAGCATATTCCCACTCAGCTTCACTGGGTAAGCTCGCACCTCAAAGCTAAACTAGAAAAAGGAGTGCGCTCACTCGACTATGCGTAACAAAATAAAACCCTATGAAGACCAAAACATTAACTGCTATTGTTCACAAAGAAGAAGATATGTATGTTGCTGAATGTCCTGAAGTTGGTACAGTTGACCAAGGTGAAACAATTGAAGAAGCTCTCGCTAATCTTAAAGAGGCTACAAGGCTATATCTAGAAGAATGTCCTTTACTTGACACTGATACTAGTCCGAGATTTTTAACAAGTATAGAAGTCAGCTATGCCTAAATTGCCAAGAATATCAGGTAGTGAGGCAATTCGTGCATTAGAGCGTTTAGGATTTATTCAAACTAGACAAACTGGTAGTCATGTTGTACTTAAAAAACCAACTCTCGAAGGAGAAATTGTTTGTGTTGTACCCCTCCACCGCGAGTTAAAAGTTGGCACGCTCAGTGGTGTTCTTAAGCAAGCAAGAGTCACGCCAGAAGAGTTTATAGACAATTTTTGAGCGCGTAGGCGTAGCCCGTCGTAGACATCGCTCTTAATTTTTACCCATACTGATGAAATGTGATGGATCTATGCTTTAGAAGGATATCCAGTTAATTATCCCTAGCTAAAATTTGAGAATAAAAGTAATTTCGCCCTCAAAACCAATCATGACAGAAGGAAAAACGCGGCGTAATTTCCTAATCACCAGCATTGCTGTGACTAGCGGTATTGTGGCAACTAATGCCTTACAGCAAAATGCTACCAACATCGCAACACCGCCAGCAATGATGCCAGAACGGTTACTGGGACGCACGGAAGTAAAACTTCCTATCTTTGGTTTAGGAGGAGCAGGACAAACGCCGCTATCCTGGGAAGGAAAAGAGGGTGAAGCTGTGGCAATTATTCAAAGAGCGCTAGAACTTGGCATCCGCTACTTTGATACAGCCGCTAGTTATGGGCCCAGTGAAGATTATTTAGGCAAAGTGCTACCACCCCATCGCTCAAAGCTGTTTCTAGCAAGCAAGACTGATCAAAGAGATCGGGATGGTGCATGGCGAGAATTGGAGCGATCGCTAAAACGTCTCAATACAGATTATCTCGATTTGTGGCAGTTGCATCACGTTTCTTTTTCCGAAGAACTCGACACCATCTTTGGTGCATCTGGCGCAATTAAAGCTTTAGAAGAAGCTATACAACAAAAATTGGTGCGGTTCGCAGGTATTACCGGACATCACGACCCTCAAATAATTGCCGAAGGGTTACGTCGCTATCCTTTTCACACTACACTGATTCCTGTGAATGCCGCCGACAAACACCACCCACGTCCATTTATCCCGGTAGTTCTACCAGTTGCTCAAGAAAAAAATGTCGGTGTGATTGCGATGAAAGTCCCGGCTTATGGTCGGCTGTTTAAATCAGGTGGGTTGACAGGTATGGAGCAAGCTTTAGGTTACGCAATGTCTCAGCCTGGAGTTCATTGTTGTGTAATTGCCGCAGAGACAGTTACACAATTAGAGAATAATGTCAAGATAGCGCGGGCTTTTGTGCCTCTTAAAAAGGAAGAATTAACAGCGATCGCACTGGCGACTGCTAACATCTGGGAAGATAGTACATTTTTCCGTGCTTGGACTTAGCCCAACCTTGCACATATTACCGAAAAATTGGGTTTAAAGCTCCGTTGTTCTACGACGGCTTTCAATTAATTAGTGTACCAAATACACTATACTAATGATAGTGGAAAGGTAATCAACCACTTAAAAAACCTAGCCGTCGAAAGACAAAGCGCTGAACCTTGACAATTAAATCTATGCGGTTCTACTGCATTGTTCTAGTTTCCTCCTAGCAGTAGGTAAAAGATTTATAGGAGCTAGGCGACTCAGATTTTTGGAACTATTTGTTTCAAACTAAACAGGACTTGCACGGCAGTTGTTTGAAGTTGGCATAGCCGCAAGTTAGCACTGCCTCAGAAATGCAACTAGGGTAGGGCATACCCAAAGTTAACGCTTGGGGAGAGTCCCACCTCTGGGCTAGGTAACGCAAGGAACTTAGTTTAAGTGGTCTCGTTGAACCAAGAATCCCCGTCGATTTATCGCGGGGAGTGTCAATATTCACACTGATAATATTGTGCCGCTTGCGACATATTAAATTGTAATAGCTTCTCCTCTCCCAACTTGTATCGGAAACTCGGCTTAAAAGGCGAAATATTCAAACTGCGAATAATTTCTGATGCCACAGCCTTGGCTAGTAACGGTGGTACAGAGTTACCAACTTGCCGAAATCCGTGCCATTTGGTTACATGAAATCTAAACCAATCTGGGTAAGAGTGCAATCTCGCTGCTTCCCTGACTGTGATACAGCGGGGTGTAGTCGGATGAATTGGTCTAGGAGACGTGAAAGAACCTCTGTATTTGTCTGTTCCGGCTCTTAAAGTATTACAGACACCAGCAGGATGAAGCTTATAAAAACGACTAATTTTTTCTCTCTCGCCTTGTTGAGTCTCCTGGAAACGTTGAATAGTTTCCGCAGAATGTTTTGTTCTTAAACTTGAATAAAGTATTCGCAAATCATATTCACGTTTGTAAGAATAATCATCCTTTAGGCATTTAAGACCGCGAAGGATAAAAGCATAGTTGCTAGGTTTTTCATATTCTGCTACAACCCAATCTCTTGTTAGTAACTCAGGATATTTTTCTATTTCAGGTAAATCTCTAATTGCATCCCATACTGTAGGACTTAATGGGATATCAGATTTTTTTTTAGAATTTAAATTATTTGGTAATGCTTGTTTAGTAATTGGCTGAGGGTATTTCGGTAACTCTACATCCTCCCTTGCACCTATAAGAAATAATCTCTCACGGGACTGTGGTACTCCATAATTTGCAGCGTTGAGAATTTGGTAATTTTCTTCTACTTTATAGCCGTAAATTTTAAATTCGCTAATTAAGCTTTGGAGGATTTGTTTATGTTCACCAACTGTAATCCCCCGGACATTTTCCATTACAAAAAATTTCGGTTTTAGCTCAAAAACCAGCCGATGGAAGTGAAACACCAAAGAATTTCGGGGATCATCAACAGCCCGTTTACCGATTAGAGAAAATCCTTGACAAGGTGAGCCACAAATCACCACATCAATTTCGCGATCGCCAATCTTAGACCGATTCCTAATTTCTTCCCCAGTTGTATCCACAACACTTTTACATAACACTGAGCAATAAGGGAAGTTAAACTCATGTGTTGCACAGTGGATCGGGTCGATTTCCACAGACGCCAGCACATCAAAACCAGCTTGCTCAAAGCCAAGAGTCATACCGCCCGCGCCAGCAAACAAATCAACTGCGATCGCTCTTTGTTTTTTCATCTCATAAGCCATAACACCTCCAAGGGTATTGGGTATTGGGTATTGGGTATTGGGTATTAGGTATTAAATATACAAAATTTTCCCAGTCCCCAGTCCCCAGTCCCCAGTCCCCAGTCCCCAGTCCCCAGTCCCCAGTCCCCAGTCCCTAACCCCCACTCCTCGGCAGCATTTGCAAAATTTCTTGAGCAGCGCGATCGCACACTCCAATTTCTCCTAAACTCTGCCGCATTTCCTCATAATCTGCCAAAGTTTGCTCTCTGCGACTGGGATTGAGTAACAGTTCCATCGCAGCTTGGATGATATTCTCGGCTGTGGCTTCCTCTTGTAAAAATTCTGGCACAATTGGCTTCATCACTACTAAATTGGGTGGCGATGCAAAGCTTATAGAACCTTTGAGCATTTTACGAGCTATCCAAGCAGTCAGGGGACTGAGGCGGTAAACTACAACTTGCGGCACGTTTAACAGAGCAAGTTCTAGGTTGACAGTACCAGATTTGCTAATGGCTAAATCAGCAGCAGCAAAAACTTCTTTTTGTTGACCTGATAGAACTGTAGCCCGCAAACCGTAACGCTCAATAGCCTCCTCAATTGGCTGTCTATAGACTTCCAGCGATAGGGGAATCCAGAAACGAACTTCAGGTAATTTAGCTTGAATAGTTTGGGCGGCTTGAAAAATAATTGGTAAAAGATATTTTAGTTCTTGGCGGCGAGAAGCGGGGAGAAGTGCGATCGCAATTTCTTCTGGTGCAATCCCCAGTGTTGCACGGGCTGCTTCCCTACTAGGAGCATCTTGCATTCGGTCAACCAATGGATGCCCTACCCAACTAACTTTTGCCCCTTGCTCACGAAAATAACGGGCTTCCTGTGGGAAAATTGCCAAAAGCTTATCTGTAAAACTAACAATCCGGTTAGTTCTACGCAAACTTAATGACCAAGCCCACTCTTGGGGAGCAATGTAATACACCACAGGCACATCTGGTAACTGCCGTTTCATGTAAGTCCCAATTCCTATATTCGGACTCATGTAATCGATCAGCACCACTAAATCAGGTGGATTTTGTTTTAAGGAAGCGATCGCCTGACGTTGCACCTGGAGAGTCGGTAAAATATAAGGCAGCCCTTCTAAAATACCCATTGAGCCAATACTACTAGTATTGCCCAGCAGAATTGCCCCAGCCTCTACCATTTTTTCCCCACCCAGCGCCACAATCTCTAATTCCAACCCAATCGCTATAGCTTGACGCTTCAGCGCTGTAATTAGTAGCGACCCTTGTAAATCGCCAGATACTTCGCCAGTGCTGATAAAAATCCGCATTTGATAATTGGTAATTATTAAAAACTTAGTAATGAATGGTTAGAAGTGAGGAGTTAAGAGTGAGGAGTGAAAAATTCAATTCATCAACTCATAACTCCTGTAGAGACGCGATTAATCGCGTCTCTACTCCCACCTTTTGTACAGACGCGATTAATCGCGTCTCTCCTAACTCACATCTCACGATTCATCACTCGTGCCTTTTTTCCCTCTACCGGGAATCAAGCCACGCCTTCCTGGCATCTGAGAAAGCAGCATAAAGCGGCGCAGATGTTGCAATTCTTCGCTATCCCCTAACAATTCCAACTGTTCCAAAGCATCCTTAAAGGACAAATCAGAACGGTAGAGAATGCGGAAGGCTTTTTTCAGCATTTGTAAATCTGTTGAGTCCATACCAGACCGTTTGAGTCCGACAAGGTTGAGGGTTCGCACCCGCGCGGGATTTCCCTCCACCAACATATATGGAGCTACATCCCGGTCAATACGTGCCATACCTCCCACCATTGCGTGTCTACCAATGTGTACAAATTGATGGACACCTAAAACCCCACTCAGCCTAGCGCGTGATTCTATATGGACATGACCTGCCAACGCCACAGAGTTAGCAATCACAACCTGGTCTTCAATCACGCAGTTATGAGCCACATGGACATAAGCCATCAGCAAGTTACCATCGCCAATCACCGTTGCTTCACCAGCACCGGTAGCGCGGTTAATGGTAACGTACTCACGAATCAAGTTGTTATCACCAATTTTGACCCAGGTTGGTTCTCCCACAAACTTGAGATCCTGGGGTTCCATGCCGATGGCTGCACCTGTAAAAATCTGATTTTGCGCCCCAATTTCACAAGGCCCCTCTAGCACTGCATGAGCGCCGATTATTGTTTCAGGGCCCACTTTGACATGCGCTCCAATCACAGCATAGGCACCGACTTGCACTGTATGGTGGAGTTCCGATTTAGGATGAATTACAGCAGTTGGATGAATTAGCGTTTTCAAGGGTGAATCTCCAGAACTGTCTTGATAAGTCAGCGCCAGGTAGGGTTTTTGAGGCAGCGTGTTACTCTGGTTAAGAGAGTTGTACAGACTATCTATCGTCCTATCGAGGCGACTGGTAGAGCGTAAAATATTTCAGTGAACGAAAGTGTCGGGCAAAGCAAGTTAAGTGTGTTCGAGTAGCATCTCGTAAAGAGGGCGTCGAAAATCAAGAAATTATCAGATGCTGTTGTGGATTTTTTTTAACTGTTATCCTTTTTCAGGATTCAGTTGGGGCATTTCACGGCTATGCCATACCACGAAAGCAAACTTTTAGTTAACAAGAGAAAACATTAATTCCCCTTCACAAGCAAGTTGACCGTCAACTTCGGCACGACCTTGCATCTTACCGAAACGACGTTGTTTTACCCATAACAGTTCCACTGTCATGACTAGTTGATCCCCCGGTATGACCTGGCGGCGAAAACGAACTTTATCGATACCAGCGAAGACAAACAGCCCGCCTTCTACCGAAGACATTTGAGTTAGGACAATGCCTCCAACTTGTGCCATTGCTTCGACAATTAGCACCCCTGGCATCAGTGGACGTTCAGGGAAATGTCCTTGGAAATGGGGTTCGTTGATGGTGACATTTTTAACGCCAACTGCTTTTTTACCTGGAACGTAGTCAATTATTTTGTCTACAAGTAAAAATGGGTAGCGGTGTGGTAGCAATTTCTGAATTTCTTCAGATGTAAAAGTCGTTTTAATCACAGAACTGATTGTAGTCTCATTTATAGTCTGTGGTTCGGTAGATGTAGTCGTATCGATGGTATTCACTTCAGTGAGGATTGACATTGACCGTGTAGTTGATTTTTCATCTGAAAGTTGAGTAGGCAGGCGTATATCCAAAGCCTTAATAATCCTGGATTTTAAGCTTTAGTTCTAATCCAAAATCTAAAATCCCAAATCTAAAATTCTTTGAGCCAGTTGAATGTGTAAATTATGACTGGCTTTATACGCCAAGAAATGAGCACGGGGAAAAGTTCCTAGTAAACTTAAATCTCCTACTAAATCCAAGATTTTATGACGGACTGGCTCATTTGCAAATCTCAATGGTGGATTTAGCCAGCCTTCTGGGCCACAAACGAGTGCATTATCCAAACTGCCACCTTTGATTAACCCTGTTTTTTGTAAGTGTTCAATTTGATGCAATAACCCAAAAGTACGGGCGGGAGCAATTTCTGCGGCAAAGCTAGCAGAAACTTCTCCTAGTTCAGCGGTTAGTGACCAACTATGCCATTGATTGCCAATGGCGGGCAGGTTAAAATCAATACCGTAACTAAAACGGGTTTCGGATGCTGGGAGAGCAGATACAAAGGCATCCTCTTGATAGACCCATATTGGTTCTGTAATAGCCTTGGGAACTTGGTTGTCAACGGGTTGTGATACTAAACCAACTTGGGTAATGTTGGTTGTCCACACACTTGCTGAACCATCTAAAAGTGGGACTTCTGGGCCATCAATTTCAATCCGGGCATTATCCACGCCCATACCCGAAAGCGCTGCCAACAAATGCTCTACCGTGCGAACAGATACCTCACCCTTACCCAACTGAGTTGAGAGAACAGTGTGACTAACTGCCGCAACTTCGGCTGGAATAATCGGTAAATCCGGTAAATCCACCCGCACAAAGTAACGTCCACTTCCCGCCTCAGCTGGTAGTATCCGCACCTGGGTACTCACACCGCTATGCAGTCCCACCCCTATTTGGGTGATTTCCGCTGCTAGAGTGTGCTGTTGCATAGCCGAAAAGTCAATATATTTCCTTCAGTATTGTTCATCGTCTGTTTTGGTAAAATCCCTGATATTCCCCTAAAAATGTCATTAATCCCTTTATCGGAACAGTATTGAGGTAAATGTAAAAATTAGCAAGCTAATTAGGAAAAGAGAATTGTCATTAGTTCTTTGTTATTCACCAATGACCAATGACAAATGACCAATGACAAATGACAAATTAAAATCTTTCGCCAATACCGAAATTAATCCGGCTATCACCATCATCGTTAATACCGTAGTCAATCCGAATTGGCCCCAGTGGAGACTGAACGCGAACGCCAAGACCATAGCCGAAGCCACTGCCATTTTTGTTCAATACTTCAGCCGCCCTAGTACTAGTTCCCAAGTCAGTGCCGAGATCAAAAAATAGTGCGCCGCTGACTACTGAAAAAACTGGAAACCGATACTCAACTGATGCTTGCACATAAGAGCGTCCACTACCTAATGCTCCTTCTTCATAACCTCGGACGGAATTGCTACCGCCGATGGTAAAGGCTTCGTAGGGAGGCAAGTCACCGAGTATGGTTCCTGCTTGCACATTAAATGCTAAGGTTTGTGCCCCTTTGCTGAGGTTAATCAATTGAACAGGTAAATATTGGCTGTAGCTACCCCGCAATCTGGTAAGGAAAATGTTACCTTGTCCTATAGGCACTGACTGGTCTACTCCGAAGCGGAGGTAAGAACCGCTAGTGGGTTGCAGAGGGTTATTACGGAGATCGCGCTGTGCCCCTAGTTGCAATAGCACTAAATCATCTTCACCTGAACCAGAAAAGCTCAGTGGAACATCGGTTCCGGGGATAAGGTTGCCATTATCATCGAATACTGCACCATTTTCTCTGACATCGCCCTCGGCATCACGGGCGGAAACTCGTTGATACTGGAAACCCGCGGAGGCAGTCCATACTGAACTTTTGTAGGGATTAGCAGATAGGGGACGGGTAAAGGTGACACCACCACCTAGACGGAGAATACGGGGGCGATCCTGAGAATCTGTATTATTGGGATCACCTGGATCAAATGTTCTAATATCTTGATCTTTGCCATCAAAAATCAACGAAATGGAACTACGGCGGAAAAGATTGGTTGTGTAAGAAGTCCGGTAAGGATCTCCGGCAATCCAGGGGTCTGTGAATCGCAGGTCAAACAGCAGTTCCCGTTCTCCCACCTGTACTTCTGCTCCCAGTTTTTGGTTCCTACCGTTCAGGTTTTGCTGTTGATAGCTAACTGTTCCAAAAAGTCCGCTTGCAGAACTAATCCCTGCCCCAGCGGCAATAGAACCGCTGCTACGTTCAGCTACATTCACTACTACATCCACCTTGCTGGGGTCAGTACCAGGGTCAAGGGACACATTCACATCTTCAAAAAGTCCCAGTCCATACACGCGCTGTAAGTCTCTTTGGACTGTGTTGCGATTGAATACTTGTCCTGGCTTCAACTCCACTTCTCGCGTAATGATGTAATCCTGTGTCCGTCCCCGAATTGGTTGTCCCTTCTCGTCTGTCTCCTGACCATCTTTATTGCGGAACCTGACTCGAATGTTTTCTACTACCCCTTCTGCTACTTGTAAGGTAACAACCCCGTTTTCAGAGACTTGTGGCGCTCCAATCACGTTGGCTAGTACGTAACCTTGGTCTTGATAGCGCTTGTTTAACTGCTTGATGCCTTCTTGCAAGTCACGCAAGTTGAGGATTCTGCCATACTGCTCTTTAAATACTTCATCAACAGTATTCGCTGGGAGTACAGAAGCGACACCAGTGCCAGGATTGGCTTGCACTTCTACTTTGCTCAGGACGGGGTTAGGCTGCACAACAAAGCTCACCCGCACTCCCAAGGGGGTATCTTCTGGCGCTGCTTGGACGTTGGAAAAGAAGCCAGTCCCAAAGATGGCGTTAATATCTTCTTGCAGTTGGCTGCGGGTTGTCGTTTGTCCTGGTTGGGTACGAATTACTCTGTAAACTTGGTCTTCTAGTTCTGATGATAGTTGTCCAGTCTGTGATCTAATTACTACTTCCGACACCAGTACGCGGGGGTCATTGGCTTCTGGGGCTGCGCCGGGTTGTGTATTTTCTGGAGTAGTGCCTGGGGCTGGGTCAGGTGTTCGTTGTTGACTATCTGGGAGTGGAATGTCGGGAGTGGGAGATGGCTGTTGAATATCTCCTGGAGTTCCTGGGCTTGGGGCAGGTGTTCGTTGTTGACTACCTGGGAGTGGAATATCAAGAGTGGGAGATGGCTGTTGAGTATCTCCTGGAATTGTAGGTAATACAGGTTCCGTTACAGGGGGGTTGACATTTTCTGGGACTGGAGTTGTCTCAGGAGTTGGGGAAGGCGTTGTTTGTTGACTATCTGGGAGTGGAATATCTGGAGCGGGAGACGGCTGTTGAGTAGGGCTAGGAGCTATTTCAGGGGTTTGTGCAGTTGTTGGCGTTGTGGAGGTTGGCACAATTACCTCTGGATTCGCGTAGGCGTAGCCCAACCCAGGCATCGCTGCTGGGTTGGCAGGGTAAACTGCGACAATGCGGGATTTATCCGCCTCTATATCCCCGGTGGGATTAGGTCGAGATTCTAAACTTTTACTAGAGTCAACCTGACCTGTGTCCTTTTCTGGCTGCTGATTTGTTTCTAGTGTCAAAACTTCTGTTGTCTGTTTTGAACTGTTGGCGGTTTCTGCATTTGCACTCAATGAACCGCCGAAAGGGACTGTAATTGCTACTACTGCCAGCAATACGGGAGATAAACGCATTTTACTTATAATTCCTCTTCACGACCACACACCATCACAAATAGTCATTAGTCATTGGTCATTGGTCATTGGTGTATGACAAAGGACAATTGACAAATTGACAAAGGACAATCCACACGAGTTTAATTGATTTTTACCCACTTAACTATTACTCTCTACTGCTTTTAGCACTCTTTGTAAAACCTCCTGGTAAGCATCCTCTACATTTCCTAAGTCTCGGCGAAAACGGTCTTTGTCCATTACCCGGCGGTTTAAGTCTTCTTCTGCGGTATCCCACAAACGGCAGGTGTCGGGGCTAATTTCATCTGCCAAGAGCAACTGCTGTTGTGAGTCCAAACCAAATTCTAGTTTGAAGTCTACTAGAGTAATGCCGCACCGCTGCCAAAAATTATTGAGAAATTCGTTGATTTGCAATGCAAGATGTGTAATTGCGTCTACTTGTTCCGCAGTAGCTAGTTCTAGCAGGTATAGGCGATCGCGTGTCAACAATGGATCTCCTAACTGATCGTTTTTGTAATAAAACTCAACCAAAGGCTGTTTCAGAATTGTACCCACTGGTAAACCTGTTTGCTGACACAGACTACCAGCAGCAATATTTCTGATCACCACTTCTAAGGGTAAAATCTTTACTGCCCTCACCCGCATCTGATTCGGGGCAGGGCTATCAATAAAGTGAGTCTTTATACCATAAGCCTCTAGCTGTTTAAAAAGCTGGCTGGAAATGCTACAATTTATTTTTCCTTTCCCTTGGATATTGCCACGTTTTTGGGCGTTAAACGCCGTGGCGTCATCCTTAAAATCAGCCAACAGGATTTCCGGATCGTCCGTTGTATAGAGAATTTTAGCTTTGCCTTCGTATAACTTGGAATTAACAGACATGGTGGCAGATAAAGTTTTAGGCGATGGACACAAGTTGTCCTTTGAGGCTTCACCATTTTATCTTTAGTTATTAACTATTAGCCATTGTTGAAGAGGAAGCGGAGCTACCGATAATTGGGCAGAGGAAAACAAAGGAAATAAAAGGGACAAGGAGGACAAGGAAAATAACCATGCCCAACGCCCCTCATATTGCTGAATCTGACTTTTCACGGGTTCTGGAAAACCTCTGCTAAATACTCACTACTAAATCTCTAACTTTTAACAGAGGACAATTAGCTTTGGTATCTAGTATATTCTTCTAAGTAGTTTTACTGTTTAAAATGTAGCTATTCTTGCGGGTAAAATTTTAGCAAGATATACGGATATGTTTTAATAGTTTTTGACTCCGGGTTTCGACTGAAGTTAATTACAATTGGAACTTCATAAATTAAGATGAGATAAATTGACAACTGGGAGGAAAATCAAATTTCTCTCTAGTTACTTTAGCAGAAACTTTTTTCTGTAACATTTACAACAAAAGTATTTTAAGCTTTCTCCTTTAGTATCAAAATCTGAGTCAACCAATTCCTGCATCGCCAATTGAAAAAGGAGTTGAATGATTTGATTTCCCCAAGTCTGACGAAAGTAAAGATCAAGGCAGCTAGTGAGTCAGCTTAAGAGATCCAAACACAAAGTAAATTGAATAAATGGAAAAAAACATAGTGAACAAAGATGATTTTCTCTTTCCTCGTGGCCGCTACTACGGTCAGGTAAAGCCTGAAAACTTGGTTTTTAATGCAAATCTACAGGAATTTGCCCAGCGAGTAAGCTACATTTGCAATTTAGAAACAGGTGGAAAACTGCCTCCAGGTGAAGCTTACAAACAAATAAAGGAGCTATGGAAACAGTTGAAACACTCAAAGAAAGAACTTCGAATTGGCGAAGACCCGTTTCAGGATGACCAGGGAGAGGTTGAAGGTTGAACGCGAGACGCAAAGATGAGGGAGCAGGGGAGCAGGGGAGCAAAATTAATAACCAATTCCCTATGCCCCATGACGACTACTTAGTAAGCATTGTCCAGACACCATCCCAGGACTCTGGGGGCGGCGTTTGTTGATAATTATGTGCGCGTTCTAGGTGGATATCAACAGCTTGGTCTTGGGGTTGGATGGATTTGGCGGCTTTAAAACTGGCGATCGCTTGTGAGAAGTTGCGCGATAAATAAGCCGCGCGTCCAGTATGATAGTGAAACAAAAACTCTTGGATTTTGGCATCTAGGGGAGTATTGCGATCGCCAATTAACTCGTAGATATTAACTGCCTGGTGTTTCCCTTTGACTCGGATTTTATCTAACTGGCGCACCCAAATGCGATCACTGCACAATTGGTAAGTAAATTCACTTAAAAGAATATCACAACCATAATCCTTGGTTACTGCTTCTAAGCGCGAACTCAAATTTACACCATCACCAATTACGGTGTAATCCATCCGTTTGCGGGAACCAATATTACCCGAAACCACATCCCCAGAACTAATCCCAATACCAATACGAATTTGTGGCTGCGCCTGAATAATCCGCCGTTGGTTAAATTCATCTAAGCGTCGTCTCATATCTAAAGCTGACTGCACAGCCCTCCAAGCATGATTTTCTGTCAGTGGTAGCGGCGCACCAAATACCGCCATTAAGGCATCACCAATAAATTTATCGAGAGTGCCTTCGTGGTTAAAAACCGCCTCTACCATCGTTTCAAAATACTGATTGAGCAGCAATACTACTTCAGCTGCACCGAGATTTTCTGTAAGTGTTGTGTAGCCCCGGATATCAGAAAACAAGATGGTTACTTCCTTACGCTCACCCACCATTAAAGCGTCTTCCCCCAGTGCCATAACTTGTTCAGCGACATGGGGCGTTAGGTAGCGAGACATAGTAGTTTTCATCCGTTTTTCCTGACTAATGTCTTCCAACACCACCAAACCACCGCGGACACCGCCTTCTGGGTTAGTTAGGGGATTAACAGTGAGATTGATACTGCGCTCTAGTGTTTGTACCTCATCAGCGGTGAGAAACTCAGATTGGGGAGTGAGGGGTAGATTCCAGGGAATGAAAAAATCGGGGTTAGTGCGATCGCGTAGTGCGAAAATCGAATCCTGAGTTTTGAATTTTGAGTGTTGAGTTCCATTTTTAACTCCTAACTCCTCACTCATAACTTGATAAAGTCCCAGCATCAAACTTTGTTCTGGCACATAATGTTTAGCTCCAGTTTTTAAACTATCTTCTAGTCGCATTTGGAGATTTTCAATTGGCACAACTTCCCAAACTAAGCGGCCAATCAAATTTTGTTCCCACAAAAGCTTGTTGTTCTTGCTATTAGAATCTCCTATCGGACAACCCAGCAATTGCAAGGCCGCATCATTAATTGTGACAATCTGTCCTGCCATATCTGTAGAAATCACCGCATCTGACAGACTTTGTAAAATGTCTTTTTGATACTGTTTTTCTAACAGCACATTTTCAAACAGACGGGCATTTTCTAAAGCAATTCCTGCCTGAATATTAAAAGCCCGCATAAATTCTTCATCAGAAGCAGTAAAACTGCTTTGTTGCTTATTAATTAATTGCGTGACTCCAATCAATTCATTTGCAGAATTAAATACTGGCAAACAGAGGATATTGCGAGTTACATAACCAGTTTTACTATCTGTCGTTGGGTCAAAGCGGGGATCTTTATAAGCATCGGAAATATTTACGGCTTCACCAGTGGAAGCTACATAACCAGCAATGCCACGGTTAGCGGGAATACGGATTTCTATCAAGTTTGTGCCATCCGCCGCCGCTGCAACTTTCGTCCAGAGTTCGCTCATCTCTTTACGATATAAAAACAGTGTGCTGCGGTCTGCTTGCATTAAAATCCGGGCTTGCTCCATGACTATCTGCAAAGTTGCTTCTAAATCAAGACTTTGCCCTAGTGTCTGAGTTGCCCGCAACAAAGCTGTTGCGCCTCTTTGATTACGAGCAGCTACATAAAAAGATTGGCAGCTTTCCAGAATAATACCAATAGAAGCAGCAAAGTCTCGAAAACGTTCTTCATCATCATGATTAAACGGAACATTTCCAGTTTTATTAGCCAGTTGCACTACCGCGACAGTCTGGTTTTTGCTACTAATAACGGGCATACATAAAATATTACGGATTTTATAGCCCATTTGTTTTTCAAGTTCTGGGCTAAATAGGGGATGAGTATAAGTTTCAGATATATTGAGATATTGACCGGTACTGGCAACATGACCGGGGATACCCACTGTAATGGGAGTACGAATTTCTAAGAATTTTTGGCTATTATCTTGAGGAACTTTTGACCACAGTTGACCTTTGTCATAGTCAACTAAAAAAATGGCTGTGTGTTCTGCTTGCAGAATTTGACCAATTTTGAGTGTGATAGCTTCTAGTACCTTTTCCAACATAGTTTCTAGAGCTTCATTATTGATTAGTTCAATAGCTCTAAGAAATTGCTGGAATTCAGCAGTTATAAAGTCGAGTAAGCAAACAAATTCATTAACAGATAAATCTTTGACGCGACGTAGTAGAGCGTGAGTACGATTAACTTGAGTCAGTTCAGTTAATGTAGCCAAGACGCTGCCAGGATTGGGGAGTGTCATGGTAATTTTAGATTTTAGATTTTAGATTTTAGATTTTGGACGTTGTGAGTCAGGAGTTAGGAGTTATTTATCTCCCCCTGCTCCCTTATCTCCCTCATCTCCCCACTCCCCACTCCCTACTCCCTACTCCCCGATTTTGCTAACTGTTCAGAAAATATTACCTTTTGGTAATAATCTTGTAGCTGTCTGGTGGCGGCTGCCCAACCCCAACTTTCTGCTTCCTGGCGAGCATTTTGACGAATGATGTCTCGTTGTTGTTTTTGTTCTAGGAGGCGGACAGTAGCAGCTAACGCCCCTTGAACATCTGCTGTTGGCTCGAAAAGATATCCATTTACCCCATCTGTCACAATATCAGGAATTCCCCCCGAACGGGCTGCTACCACTGGACAGCCAGCGGCCATCGCTTCTAGTAGTACTAAGCCTAGTGTTTCTGTACGGGAGGGAAAGATAAAAGCATCAGCACTTGCAAAGGCAGAACCTAATTCTTGCCCCATGAGATAGCCAACAAAATAAGTGTTTGTGCCAGCAAAGTGTTTTTCCAGTGCTTGACGATGGGGCCCATCCCCAACCAATGCCAACCGCGCTTGGGGAATTGCCTCTAAAATTGGTTTGATGCGCTCAATTTCTTTTTCAGCAGAAAGCCGTCCAACGTAAAGTAGCAATGGACTTTCTGGATGATTTTGTGATAAATGCGATCGCATTTCTACATTAGCTAGATCGGGGTGAAATAATTCTGTATCCACCCCACGTTGCCATAAATCTACACGTTCGATACCGTGTGCTGTCAGTTCCTCCACCATTGCTGTGGAGGTACACAGATTCAAAGCTGCTTGATTATGAGCGCCTTTCAACAGTTCCCAAAGAACACCTTCCAGCATACCCAAGCCATAGTGCTGAAGATATTGGGGTAGATGGGTATGGTAAGACGCCACTAAGGGGATTTTGAGGATTTTGCTGTAAAATATGCCTGCTAAACCCAAAACGGCTGGATTCACCACATGAATAACATCTGGCTTAAACTCTTCTAAAACATAACCAATAGCTGGGCGGGGTAATGCCATTTGCAATTCTGGATACAATGGCAGAGGAAAGCCACTAACGCCGTAAACTTTAGCGCCTTTGTGTTCTGTGATGCCTCCATCAGGGGCAATCACCATCACTTGATTACCACTACGCTGTAGATGATCAACAGTATGGCGCAGGCGCGTTACAATGCCGTCAACCTTGGGTAAAAAGGTTTCGGTAAATAGAGCAATTCTCATATAAAACTATTCAGTCCAGGCAGATAATCTCAGCTTAAGAGTGCATTTTGCTTTAAACACAGAATAAACTGTCTCGTGTGCTGTAATCAATTTTGCACAGTCAAAATAACTGTAGTAAACGGCAAATTTAGTAGTAGCTGGACGATACGCCTGTTGAAGGAGGCAGGAGGCGGGAGGCAGGAGGCAGGAGGCAGGAGGCAGAAGGCAGGAGGCAGAAGGCAGGAGGCAGGAGGTTTTTTCACTTATAGGATTCAAACCCCTCCTGAAAAAGAGCCACAAAACTAGAATTTTTGGAGTTCTTGTCTTAAACCCAAGACCCTATGGTTGCGGGCTGTTACAGATAGCGCAGCGGTAGCTCATCCTGCCCTCTGCCTCCAACATCCTCGATAAATAATAAATGGTTGGTCGTCATATTGTGCTAAAATACGACGACCAATTTTAGACCCACGATTTACTGGGGTTTAACTTAATTTCTGTGCCAAGAGACTTTAGGCAGAATTTGTTTGTGATCAACTCGTTTCTGATACTTGATGGCAAAGTTTAACAGAGAATCGAGTAGAGAATCAGAGAGCAAGTGAGGCTGTAAACCTAAATCGAGCAATTTTGTATTTTTAGCGTTGAAGTAATGTTCTTCTTTTTCAACTCTGGGATTATCTAGGTGATTGATTTCTACGCTCAATCCCATAGCGTTACCAGCTTTTTTCACCATCAAGGCCAAGTCACCGACGCTGAATTGTTCGGTAAATTGGTTAAATACGCGGAATTCACCTGGTTGTGCAGGGTTAGCGATCGCTAATTCTACACATCTGACTGTATCCCGAATATCTAAAAATCCGCGAGTTTGTCCACCTTTACCGTAGACAGTTAACGGATGTCCAATTGCTGCTTGAATACAAAAGCGGTTTAGTGCTGTACCAAACACACCATCGTAATCCAGCCGATTAATCAATAGTTCGTCCATTCCCGTCTCTTCGGTTAAGACGCCATAAACTACACCCTGGTTTAAATCTGTTGCCCGCAATCCCCAAATCCGGCAAGCAAAATGAATGTTATGACTATCATGGACTTTGCTCAAATGGTACATTGAACCGGGCTGCTTGGGATAAGGTAGGGTATCCTTGCGTCCATTGTGTTCAATGGTGATATACCCTTCTTCTATATCGATGTTGGGTGTACCGTATTCACCCATCGTCCCCAGCTTCACTAAATGACAGTCCGGGAAATCTTCCCGCATGGCGTACAGTAAGTTCAACGTCCCAACTACATTATTGACCTGGGTAACAACTGCATGTTCTCGGTCAATCATGGAAAATGGGGCCGAACGCTGTTCACCAAAATGCACCAGAGCATTTGGCTGAAACTGCTGTAATGTTTTATGGAGAAATTCGTAATTCGTAATATCGCCGATGAACAAGTCGATCGATTTACCTGTCAAATCTTGCCAGCGCTGGAGACGTTGTTGAATTAGTGCGATCGGAGTGAGAGTTTCAACACCAAGTTCATTATCCCAGTGCCGCCGCACCAAACTATCTAAAATTCCAACTTCATAACCTCGATTGGAAAGGTAAAGAGCAGTTGCCCAACCGCAATATCCATCACCACCAATAACCAGGACTTTCATCTTCACCAGTTTTTACTCGCTGATAGCTAAATCTACCAGGTTTCTGTCCCCTCTTAATCATCATTCTGAGGGAAATGTGGATTTTGGGAAGTGGAGAGCGGGGAAAAAGCAAGGGAGGCAAGGGGAGAAGAATTAACAACCAATGCTCAAATTTCAAAACTTTAAAATCCGATACTGTTGAGCAATGTAATAAAACAAACGATAGTACTCTGGAAATTCTTGGCTCTTGCTTCGTCCCTGCCAATAGTATTTCACTTGACTTTGAGTTAGTGTCAGTGTCATTGAACCTACTCGCTGATCAACTTCTACAACCATTACCCCTGATACTCCTTGGGCTGTTTGAAAGTTGGATTTTAGCTTTTTTCCGGTCTCTTGATCATTTGGTAGATACTGACTTGCCCATCCCCGAATTTCCACGGTGTTATCCTGTGGTGAAATAAACGCAATTCCATCATCATTTGTTGGGACTGCTAAAGAAGTCCAGTTACTCGGATATGGAAATTCAAAGCCATAACGGGAGTTGCTATAAGTTTTCCAGGCGATCGCTCCGGCGTTAAAATCATTGGCAGTACAACCCCACAGGATTATTAACAGGGCAATGACTCCGCTAACACTGGCTGCAAACCGATAAATTATTCGCCCCAAACTACAGGTTTTATTAGCAGTCGCCATTTACATTACACATTTTGTCAAAGTCACTGATTTTATAGAAATACCAGAAACTCAGATATTGCACCATTCTCAATCAGCCAACTAGTAGTCTGCCACAACATTAGATTTGTAGTCAGCGATAAATTGCTCAATTTCAAGGGTTAGAGCCACTGACTACGAACCACAACCCATCAAGTTTTCTGCTGCATACAGTTGATGATGGCTATTTATAAATAGCATCTCAGTCGAGAATGTAAATGAATGTAACAAAATTAGCGTCAAAACGCTTTACTGTCTTGACAACTAATAAAAGAACCTATAACTTGATATACATACCCGGGTAAGACCGTTAAAGAGTTATATGCAAACGCAAACTAAGCAAAAGGTCACTTTGTATTTATCGCCAGAGTTGCACAAGAAACTGAAGATTCGTTCAGCAGTCGATTCCGAACCAATGTCAGAGCTTGCCGAACGTGCCCTCGTTTTTTACCTATCTAATTCAGAATTGGTTGACGAGGCGGAAGATTCTTCTTATGGGCGGACTCATAGAGTTTATTCATGCCCAACTTGTGATAGTTCACTAATTTTACGTGATGGGGAACTGGTTGCTTTGGGCAATCAACCAGGATTAGTTGGTCAAGAGCATCTTTCCATTGATGAGATGGATGAAGATGAAACCCATCCCAAAGGTGAGGAAGAGTTAGTTCCTTGCTAAATAAATAGGAATTATGAATTATTCATTCATGATTCGGTTGTCTTTACCAGAAGCAATGTCTCTACTGTCTCTATAAGGTCTCAAGTAGGTCGAAGTATGAAAGAAGAGCTCAATATCCTAATTCAAGCTCAATACCCTTTAATCTACCTTGTGACCTCCGAGGAAGAGAGGGCCGAGCAAGCAATTTCCACAATCGCCCAGTTGTTAAAGCCCCAGCGCCGAGTATTTATTTGGACAGTAACACACGGGATTGTGGAGTATGGTCAACCCCGGAATGTTACTCAACATAATACCGTGTCTCCAGAGGCGGCGATTGAGTGGATTATCCGCCAGAAAGAACCAAGTATATTTATTCTTAAAGATTTACATCCCTTTATAGATGCGCCTGCAACTAACAGATCGTTACGTGATGCGATCGCTAGTTTCAAAGGTATGCAGAAGAACATCGTTTTGATGTCTCCGATGCAACAAGTGCCTATAGAACTGGAAAAGGAAGTTGTCGTTCTCGACTTTACTTTGCCAGATATGGTTGAGTTGAATAAAGTACTAACTCACCATATAGAGCAAAATCGTGGTCGGCGGCTGACAACAGAAGCCAGAGAAAAACTTCTCAGAGCCGCTTTAGGTCTAACTAAAGACGAAGCTGAAAAAGTCTACCGTAAGGCACAGGTAACTACAGGGCGTTTGACGGAAGATGAAGTAGATATTGTTTTATCTGAGAAAAAGCAACTAATTCGCCGCAATGGGATCTTAGAATACATCGAAGAAGATGAAACCATTGATGCTGTAGGTGGCTTAGAAGAGTTAAAGAGATGGCTCAAGCAACGCTCTAACGCTTTCACAGAAAGAGCGAGAGAGTATGGTTTGCCTCAACCAAAGGGGATGTTAATTCTAGGGGTTCCTGGTTGCGGTAAGTCATTAATTGCCAAAACTACTTCCCGGCTGTGGGGTTTACCACTGTTGCGGTTGGATATGGGGCGAGTCTACGACGGCTCAATGGTGGGACGAAGTGAGGCAAATCTGCGAAACGCCCTGAAAACAGCAGAATCTATTTCTCCAGCGATTTTGTTTATCGATGAATTAGATAAATCCTTTGCTGGTAGTGGAGGTTCCTCCGATTCTGATGGCGGGACTTCAAGTAGAATCTTCGGCTCTTTCCTCACATGGATGCAAGATAAGAAGTCACCAGTGTTTGTCATGGCAACCGCCAACCGAGTAGAACGCTTACCTGGCGAGTTTTTGAGGAAAGGACGCTTTGATGAAATTTTCTTTGTGGATCTGCCAACGCCAGAAGAGCGGCAGGATATTTTTAATATCCACCTGACCAAACGCCGTGAAGACATCTCTCGATTCGATCTTGAGCAACTAGCTAAGATGTCTGATGGCTTTTCTGGGGCAGAAGTTGAGCAAGCGATCGTTGCGGCAATGTATGAAGCTTTTGCCCAAGATCGGGAGTTCACCCAACTAGATATTATTGCTGCACTGAAGGCAACATTGCCGCTGTCTCGAACGATGCAAGAACAAGTAACGGCTCTGAGAGATTGGGCCAGACAGCGTGCACGCCCCGCAGCATCCTCCGTTGCTGAATATCAGCGAATGGAGTTTTAAAAGCTTTCCTCTGCCATCCCAGGGGGAAAGGCTAGCTGAAAATGCTAGCAGTTATAAGAAAAGCCGCATCCTAATTAAGCGCGGCTTCGCCCAAAACAAACCGTTGTCGTTTTTCTCAATCTTCTCATTGGAGGAAACCCAAATGTCTCACTTTAGCACCCTGCGTACCAAGATCACCGATGCCGAAATCCTCAAAGCTTCTTTGCGCGACCTCGGTATCAGCGTAAAGACTGAAGCTGATGTCCGTGGTTATAACGGTCAGCGTGTCCGTTCTGACATCGTTGCCGTGTTGGAAGGCGAATATGACCTCGGCTGGTCTCGCAATAGCGATGGTTCTTTTGACCTAATCGCTGACTTGTGGGGCGTTGCTAAGAAGCACAACCAAACCGAGTTGATCAACTCAATCAACCAAAAGTATGCCGTTAACAAAACTTTGGCTGAAGTAAAACAGCGCGGTCTGCAAAACGCCAATGTGAAGTTGGTATTGCAATAACAATTTCTCTGCGCGTTCCCAAAGCTGCACGGGTTAACCATATAAATAGCGGTTAGCCCGCTTTTTTATCGGGACTGAGATGTATTTCTCAGTCCCGATTTTTTTTCAAAAAATATTAGTTTATGGTCTAAATTATTTTGTATTAAAAGTAAAAAAAGGTTTTCATCTTAGAATGCTATAAAAACTTAATTTTATGGTATTCTTATTTCTAAAGATATGCTATGTAGTTTATTTCACATTTAGATAAATAAAAATTATATGTTATCTAATAATCAAGAGCTTATAGGAAGAACACTTAATCAGCACTACCGTATTCAAGAAAAAATCTCATCTGGAGGATTTGGTTGCACATATAAGGCAGTTGATAAATACGAACAAAAAATAGTTGTAGTTAAGTGGTTGCATAAAATTGATTCACGCCGAGCCAAAGAATTATTTCAGCAAGAAGCGAAAATTCTCAAGAATTTGGGTGATCATCCTCAAATTCCTACCTTAATTGATTATTTTGAAGAAGATCAACAATATTATTTAGTACAAGAGTTTATTGATGGAAGTACTATAGAAAATGAAGTGCAAGCAATAGCTCGTAATAAGCTAATCGGCATTTAAGCTGCATAATATAAATGCAGAGTCGATTGAAAAAAGTATGCCACCACCAGCCAAAAACTTTTTAATTTTAGAACAAGTTACTCAGCTACAGCAGGCTCTTAAGGAGAGCGAACTACCGCACGTAAGGGAAAGAATTTTAATTATTCTGCTCCAAAACGATGGCAAAACACAACAAGAAATTTCTAGATTTCTAGGTTGTTCGCCCAGAACTGTTGCTTATTGGTGTATGCATGGAGATCCAGATAACCTTGAAGGACTAGGAACACCAAGGTCACTTGAGAACTGTTGCTTATTGGTGTATGCATGGAGATCCAGATAACCTAGAAAGTTTACATAATAAACGAGAGTATGAGCATAACCGAAAAGCCACGCCTGAATATATTGAACTGTTATTAAAAACAGTTGATAGAGAACCATCAGATTTGGGTTATGAATTTGGTCGATGGACAGCAGAAAGATTAGCAACATATTTAACAGAACAAACAGGAGTTGATTTAAGTAGTTCTCAAGTTAGGAGGATATTAAAGCGAAAAAAGTATAGTTATATTTGGGCTAAGTATGATTTAGAAGATAAACAAGATCCTCTAATTAGAGCAGAATTCCAAGAGAAGCTTGCCCAATATTTGACAATAGCAAGAGAGCAACCAGAGCGTATGCAGGTATGGAAATGGGCGTGAGAGCGGTTTCAGTTTACGTGTAATTCGCCGTAAAAATTGGGGTAAGCGAGGAAAACGCAAAAATCTTACAGGGCAACGTCGGCGTGGTCGGGTCAATGTTATGGGAGGAATCCGAGAAGGAGATCGGAAACGGGTATGTTTTTTTATTAAAAAAGGTGAGGGAGATATCTTTTATGAGCAATTACAGCAACTAAATAAATTAATTAAAGAAGAGTGGATAAGCTCTGGATTCAGCAACGATGATTTTCAGAATATTGGCCCCAAGATTATTTTAATTTTAGATAATGCTAGTTTCCATAAACGTAAGGACATTCTCGTTAAAATCGCCCAGGAACTCCCTAATTTCGTATTAGAGTTTTTGCCTGCATATAGTCCTGATTACAACATCATCGAATTAGTCTGGTATTCATGTAAGGAATACATTGCTCATCGTCTATTTCAATCAGTAGATGAGTTAAAGTCTTTACTCGATAGGCTATTGAACCAGGGTGAGCTAGTCATTAAGTGGCATCGAAATATAAAAACAAGGGCAATAGTGCCTATGTTGCAATTTAAATGCCGATTAGCTTAGAAATTTACAAGAAAAAGAACAAAAAATATTTCAATTATTAAAAGAAATTTTAGAAGTTTTGGAATTTGTCCATGACCAAAACAATGAAAATAGACAGAGTGAACCCATCATACACAGAGACATTAAACCAGCTAATATCATGAGGAGAAGTCAAGATGGCAAGATTGTGCTAATTGATTTTGGTGCAGTTAAAGAAATTATTAATAATAATAGTGGAACTCCAACAGCAATGATTGGCACTCCTGGTTATATGCCGCCTGAGCAAATCGAAGGTCAACCAAGACGTTCTAGTGATATTTTTGCAGTAGGCATGATTGGATTTCAAGCTTTAACAGGTGAAAATCCTTGGAGTTATTATATTTTTCCTGAAAAACCTGAAGATAAAGTGCAAGACAATTTCCCACGATACTCTGATACAGGAAAAATTAACTGGGAAACATTTAGATTTGAAACTAATTTTAGGAGGAAAAATTTAGCAAATATTATAGATAAAATGACGTATTTGGATACTAAGAAACGATATCAAACTGCTAACGAAGTCATAAAAGATTTGAATTTTTTGCTAGCCCCTGATCTGCCAGAAAATTATGTAGATAGAAAGTATCAAGCATTAAAATGCTATCTGGAAGAAAAAAACTTTAGAGAAGCAGACAGAGAAACAGTAAGACTTATACTTAAATCAGTTGGTAGAGAACAAGATGGTTCTATTAGAATAGAAGACATAGATCACATTTCTTCTGAAGTTTTAAGTACAATTAATAAACTATGGCAGAGACATAGTGATGGTAAGTTTGGCTTTAGTACACAATATGAAATATGGTGTGAAATTAAAAGAAATTTGGAAGATATCCAAGGAATAAATGAAGAAAAAATATATGAAAAATTTATAAAATGGGTAGGCTGGGATATTAGAATACTCTTTGATTCTTTAGCACCTAATAAAATTAAATTCGGAATTGATGCTCCTATAGGCCATCTACCAATTGGAATAGTAGGTATTAATCCGTTGACTTTGCTGAAAAGGTATTTACAAGGCTTTGGATTAAAAAAGACTATCGCCTTTATCAGAAGATTTGAAAGGGAATTCGATTAAAGAAGAATATCGCCTTTTTCAAAAATCTTTATAAAAACATAAAATATAGACTTGAATATATACACTTTAATAAAGTAGAGTCAGAATGGATATTCATTGATGTATATTTTTGATATTACTCAGTTTACTAACTTTTAGAAATTTCATGAGTTCTTCATCAGATGCAATAAAAGCAGGCCACAGCGCTGGTTCTACAATCAGCGGAATTGCCTCCGGTAGTATAGCTGTTGGAAATTCAATACAAATTGGAGATTCTTTACAGGACATTGAAAACAAAAATGAATTAATCCAGGTAAGTGTTCCCGTAGAAGTGGCTAGAGTCTTGAAGTGGCTTGCTGATAACCAAAAGATTACTCCTGAATTAGCACTCCAAAAAGCTATTGCAACAGAGGCTTATATTTATGACATTACCAAAATTCAAGGAGGACAAATACTTCTTAAAACTAAAGATAACACTATAGGAGAAATCACATTTAAATAAATTAATAGCTCTTCATTAATTGGTATGCTAAATTAATCCGCTAAAAATCTGAAAGTATTGTCTAACAGCAAAAATAGGCTTCATTTTTTTAATAAACGGAGGTTTCTTATAATCGAAACTTTATAAACTTAATTTTTTGAATGTGAACTTTTGAAGTTTAACTTATACTTTGACATATTAGCTAATAAAGAACCAAATTAATAAAGGAATGTTAAGAGTGACTAATGATCAAATCCTAAAAAATCTTCCGAAGCCGGAAGAAGTAGAATCTTTAACAAAAAGTCATATTACATTAAAGCAATTTGACATAAACCATCTTATTCCAGAAATAAAGGATACAAATCTTCAAATTAAACAAATTCCAGTAAAACAAGAAGAAACAAGAACTAAACTTGCTTTATATTTAGTTTATACATTAATAGGAACATTATTCTTAAGTTTTGTTTTGACGGGAATTGCAGCATTTACTCCAGATAAGGAAGACAGAAATTATTTTAAAGATTTAATAACCCTAGTAATTACATCACAAACTGGATTAATAGGAACGGTATTAGGTTTTTATTTTGGAGCTAAAAATAACGAAAAATAAATATTATCATATCAATAAATTAGAAAAAAACATACACCTTACCAAACTTAATTTCAATCCAAAAGAAACCCACGTAGTAATAGATGAAGGCACAGTCTTTTAGTGTCCTTTCTGATGAACAAGTCTTAGTGCTGACCGAACTGCAAATGGAATTAGAACAGGATACTCGGTTGAGCGAAATGCTCGATCGCCAACAATCAGGTACTCTTAGTGAAGGCGATCGCTCAGAGTTACAAACCCTGATGCAGGTGTATCAAGAAGGACTTTTAAGAAAAGCCACTGCGTTAAGCGAAGCTGTCAAACGTGGGTTGATTGAACCCTTAAGCTAGTGAGTCAGATTCCTGAAAAAGTCCGGACGCAGATACGCATACGGGCGAATCACCAGTGTGGTTATTGCCTTAGTCTCCAAAAGTATGTTCTGGGAGTTTTAGAAATTTGAACACATCATTCCCAAAGCAGCAGGTGGTACTGATGATGAGGAGAATCTATGGCTTGCCTGTAGGTTATGCAATGCCTACAAAGGTATTCAGACCTATGCTAAAGATCCCGTAACGAGCCGTAAAGTCAAACTCTTCAATCCTCGTCAACAAAAATGGTCACGTCATTTCACTTGGGCAAACAACGGCACTCAGATTACAGGTTTGACTGTCTGTGGTCGTGCAACCGTATTAGCGTTTGCAACTGAATAATCCTTATGCTGTAACTGTCAGGCAAGCTTGGGTGTCTGCTGGCTGGCATCCACCAACTGAAATTTGAGCAAAATTACAGGAAAAGTAAACGTTAGCCCGCTTTTTTATGATTTCAAATCTTCACGCCATGTAAAAATAATTTGCTCCTCAGCTTGCCTAAATTCAATATTAAATTTATCAAATACAACTTCTCGCCCTAAAAGCAATTGTTCTCCGCCTGTATTGGTTTGTAACCATGCTACAGGAGTAATAAAGTTGTGTTCATCAATTGTCATTTCGACATTACGTAAAACATACTCAACTCTGCCACCTATAGTTTCTGCCAACAAAGTTGATTCGGAATCAGCTAAAGCATAGCCTAAATCTTGACCAAGTTTTAATGAAATTAAACTTAATTCAGCACCAGAATCTACTAACATTGTTGTATTAGATTCTATATCTCCGTGTTTTAAAATAACACTATAATTGGGTTGCCAATCATGGCGAGCGATGCTACGGAAGCGAATTGGTAAAATTTCTATAGAAGCAGTGCGACGGGGAACTAGGTAAATTAAAAAAGGCTGTTTTGCAGCATTAGCTAATGCTAAAACTTCGCGTAAGTTCTCGCTTTGAGCAATTATTCCATTCGCATTGTAAGCAATATATTGATTTTTATACAAATCTAATAGCATCTGGCGGTTACGATTCAACCACTTGAGTATTTCATCTCTTTCTCTTTTAGAGGGAGTTGTGTTCATATATTTAATTTTGTCTGTGGATGTGGAATATCTCTAGCACTATTTTAATTGTCTGGTGCAAGAGGTGAGCTACCAAACCTGACTTAAATCTAAATCTAAAATAAACCCACCACTAGAACTAAAACCCTTCATGTGTATCATTTTGCTTGTTTCGGGTAATGTGTCGTGTGCGATCGCAGAAGATCCACTTTTGTACACTTATTTTCATGAAAGTCTTTTTCCATAAAGTGTTTTCGGTAATTGATATCTATGCTGATTCAATTTTTGTTTTCAGCGTGCGGGTAGTTGGTTCTATTCCCAAGACTGCGGTGTATGCTGGGATAAAGAGCGATATCTACGACGGGCTATGCCTACGCATTATTTAGCTAACTCTCCTAATTAGTGGTGGATTAGCAGGTTTAGCTGGTGTCTGCGAAGTCCTTGACCCTATTGGTTAACTACTATTTGAGGAGATTCAATGTGTCCAGTCGTAAATTATCTTTGTTACTTAAATTAGTAATCATTACATTGCTTACTGGTGCTAGTAGTTTAGGTATCAGTTTGCTTTTAGCTACAAGCGGATTTGAGAATCTGTTGGGAATTATAAAGCCAAAAAGCGAGAGTAGTAAAGCTAGTCAGAACAAGCTGATAAGTGCATCCGCACAGAATATCAGCCCAGCTACATACCAGATGAATCAAGTGCCAAAGGCATTTCAGGGAACAATCATTTATCAAGCAAAACTCAAAGGAAATGAGAAAGTTATCGCCCTAACTTTTGATGATGGGCCCAGCCCCAAAAATACGGCGCAGATTTTAGAAATTTTGAAGAAAAATGATGTCAAGGCAACGTTCTTCATGCTCGGACAAATGGTGAAATATTTTCCCCAAGTTGCGAAGCAAGTGGCTGCTGATGGTCACGTAATTGGTAACCACACATGGCATCATTGGTATTTTCAAATGGATGGGGCTACTGCGGCTAGTGAAATTGATCGCACAGCAGACATCATCTACAAGACTACAGGAGAGAAAACTACTCTGTTTCGCCCCCCTGGTGGCTTTCTGAATAATGGACTAGCCCAATATGCCAAAAACGAGAAGTACGCTGTCATAATGTGGTCTGAAGAGTCGGGAGATGCTAGACTTCGTTCGCCTCAAGTAGCAATGCTGGTTAAAAATGTGCTGAAATATGCTAAACCTGGTGCAATTGTACTGATGCATGATGGGGGCGGAAACCGTTCCAAATCTGTTAAGGCTTTACCAGAAATGATCGCAGGTTTGAAGGCTCAAGGCTATCGATTTGTGACGATTCCCCGACTTTTGGAAATGCAAGCCGAAGAACAAAACCTGCTGGAGGTAGCTTCACCTACAGTTACAAAGGATGAACATCCAAACCATCAGCTGAATCATTAGTGATAAAGACAATGCAACCTCCATCTTTTCAACCCATTACACAACGTCCATTATTAAAATTGCCGAATAATGCCAGAGTTGCTGTGTGGGTGGTGATGAATGTAGAACATTTTACTTTTGGCAAACTAGGAACAGCAATTCAACCTCATTTAAATAGTCACCCAGAAATTGCTAACTATGGTTGGCGAGACTATGGAAATCGCGTTGGTATTTGGCGTTTGTTTGAACTATTTGATGAATTAAAAATTCCGGTAACAGCCGCAGTTAACGGCGATATTTGTACATTTTATCCTGAAATTATGGCAGCTATACAGCAATATAGCTGGGAAGTGATGGCGCATGGCATTAATAATTCCACTGGACATAGTAGCATAGATCGAGAAACAGAAATAGATATAATTGATAGAACTCTAATTTTGCTCCGTCAAGCTACTGGTAAAACTCCTAAAGGTTGGTTAACACCAGGATTTTCGATTACCGAGTCAACTTTTGAATTACTGCATTCAGCCGGAATTGTTTATACCGCTGATTGGGTAAACGATGACCAACCTTATTGGTATCCATTACCCAATGGTCGCTTGTTGGCAATTCCTTACACTATCGAAGCAAATGACATTAGCTTGTGTTTGAGTAACCGCTTTTCTGGTGTAGAATTTGCCCAAGCAATAACAGACCAATTTGACCAACTCTGGCAAGATGGAGAATCTGAAGGACGAGTAATGGCGATTGGCTTGCATCCATTTATTGTTGGTCAACCACTGCGATTAAAATATTTAAAACAATGTTTACTACATATTAAAAATAAACCTGATACTTGGCTAACGACAGGTGAAGGTATTTACAATTGGATAAATCAATCACAATGAAATTATGACTATTTCACAAACCCAAATTCTAAAAATACCTGTAATTGAAGCTAACACAGAAAACGTCAAACCCTATGGACATCTCTTAGGCGATGATGTCAGCAAACCCGGATTAGGAATTCCCTTTTATCAAGAAAGGGTACTAGAAGGCGAAAATATTGACTTTACCTATCGGGGAACAGCAACCTTCAGAACAGCCAAGATTATGCCAGGATATCCGCCGATTGTCTGGCTAGAACGCCATATACACATGACCCAAATGTTTATCGGTTTGGGACAATCACCATTTATTATGGTCTTAGCGTCGCCTAATCACGATAATGGCGAAACATTGCCAGACTTAAATCAAGTGAAAGCGCTACGGTTTCCTCCTGGCTATGGACTATTGCTGCATATTGGTACTTGGCATGATTTTCCCATAGCTTGCGATCGCTCCGTTATCATCCTCACGGCAAATTCTGATGAAGTTGTCACCGCCTTGAGTCAAATGCAGACACCAGACGAGATGAATCAAGGCGATGTTTATAAGATTTCCCTACCAAAAAGATTAGGTTATACAATTCAGCTAGATATTTGAAAAACCTCTCCGCTACTCTGCGTTTAAATAAAAGATGGATTTGCCAAACGTCGAAACTTATTTAAATCCTGATAATATTCAAACTATCACCAATTGGGGTGAAGATTGGGCTTGGTTAGCGGGTGGAACATGGCTATTTTCTGAACCACAACCACATCTGAAAGCGCTGGTAGATATTCAGCATTTGGGATGGTCAGAGATTGAAGTTAAAGAAAATTATTTAATTATTGGTGCGACTTGTCCATTAATTAAATTATTAGAATATCCTTGGTTAGCGGAATGGACAGCAGTCGAGGGATTAAAAAGTGCGGTTGCTTCATTAGCAGCATCATTAAAAATAATTAATGTGGCGACGGTGGGAGGCAATATTTGTCTGGCTTTATCAGTGGGAACCTTAGCACCATTAATGGTGGCGTTAGATGCAAGTTACGAAATTTGGAATATCAAAGGAGAGTCGCATCAAGTTGCAGCAAAAGATTTTCAACTTGGTTTTAAATCCACAATTTTGCAATCAGGAGAAATATTAAGGCGAGTTTTAATTCCGCTATCTAATTTAAAATGGAAAGTTAATTATCAACGCTTTGGTATTGCTACAAGTGACCCAGCTTTAGCAATAGTTGTCAGTGCTAGAAATCATCAACAGGTGCGCTGTGTTATTGGTGCTAGTGTTGCTGCACCTGAACTGCTGGAATTAGACGATATGGAGACGCAAGATTTCGCGTTTTTACAAAAGGTAAATTTTATTGAAGATGCCAAGGCGAGTGCAATTTATCGCCGAGAATTGACGGCAGTTTTAATCAAGCGATCGCTATCAGCTTTATTATGCCAGAACAGTTAAAATTTAAAGTTAATCATCAGTCTTATACAGAAAATTGTCACCCTGGAACTAGCCTTTTAAGTTTATTACGTCAATTAGGCTGGTTTGGTGTTCATCGTGTTTGCGATTCTGGCGATTGTGGTGCTTGCACAGTTTGGGTAAATGATACACCTATCCATAGTTGCATTTATCCGGCAATGCGAATTAAAAATCAATCGGTAACTACTATAGAAGGACTTTCCCAGAATGGTGAACTTGCGCCGATGCAGCAAGCATTTCTGGTAGCACAAGGTTTTCAATGTGGTTTCTGCACACCTGGGATGATTATGAGTGCAGCAAAGTTACCCGAATTATCAGAGGATGAACTGCGTTTAGCTTTAAAAGGCAACCTCTGTCGCTGTACTGGATATCAAGCGATTATTGACAGTATTCGACTTTCTCAAAACTCACCACTCCCGACTCCCGACTCCCGACTCCCCACTCCCCACTCAGTAGGAGAAAGCATTCCCAAACAAGATGGTACAGCCATTGTCACCGGGAAAGCGTCCTATACAGGAGATATTTCACCACCTGGATTATTACATCTTAAAGTATTGCGATCGCCTCATCCCCACGCCCGTATCTGCAAAATTGACACCCAGGAAGCCAAAGCACTCCCCGGTGTTGTTGCCATTTTCACCCACGAAGATGTACCCAGAATACCTTATACCACCGCTGGACACGCTGAACCAGTACCCGATCCGTTAGATCATTACCTATTAGATAATAAAGTAAGATTTGTAGGCGATCGCGTTGCAGCTGTAGTTGCAGAATCAGTAACTATTGCCGAACAAGCTTGTCAATTAATTGCCGTCGATTATGAAATATTACCCCATGTCATCGACCCAACACAGGCAATGAATGATAGCGGTGTTGTGATTCATGATGAACCAGAATCATCACAAATTCCTGATAGAAATCGCAATATCGCTGGACATATATTTCTCGAATCTGGTGATTTAGAACAGGGGTTTTCTGAAGCAGATTTAATTGTCGAGAACACTTACAAACTACCAGCAGTACAACACGTCCACCTCGAACCGCATATAACTATTAGTTGGCTAGAATCAGATGGTAATCTAGTTGTGCGTTCCAGTACTCAAGTCCCATTTCATTGTCAGCGGTTACTCTCACAAATTTTCAACTTTCCTCAAGATAAAATCCGCGTTTATAAAGCACAACTTGGCGGTGGATTTGGCAACAAACAAGAAATTTTATCAGAAGACCTCTGTGTTTTAGCAACCCTCCGCACAGGTAAACCCGTGCAGTGGGAATTTACCAGAAAAGAGGAATTTATTGCCACAAATAGCCGCCATGCTATGACAATTAAAATTAAAAGTGGTGTCAAGGCAGATGGTACAATTATTGCCCAAGATATGGAAATAATTGGTAACACTGGTGCTTATGGTAATCATGGACAGACAGTAGTATTTTTATCAGGTTATATCCCTCTAGGTTTATATCGTTGTCCAAATAAAAGATTGCGGGGTTTTGCCGTTTATACAAATACAATGCCAGCGGGTGCATTTCGCGGTTATGGTGCAACTCAAGGCACTTTTGCAATGGAAAGCCAAATCGATGAAATTGCTCATAAGCTCAATATTGACCCTATAGAAGTGCGTTTGAAAAATCTCATTCGTCCGGGAGATGTAATTAATTTAGGGAAGTCTGAAGACCACTTTAACTTAATTGGTAGTTACGCAGTTCTCGAATGTTGGGAAAAAGTTACCCAGTCACTTGGTTACGTTCCTGGTACACCACCAAGTGTAGAAGATTCTCGCCACCGTGGTGTCGGATTCGCTGTTTCTATGCAGGGTAGTGGATTATCTAAAATTCATCTTGCCAAAGTCAAATTGTCACTTTTAGCTGATGGCAAATATGAATTAAGAACTGGTTCTGTAGATGTTGGGACTGGTTCAGATACTACATTGCGGCAAATAGCAGCAGAAGTTTTAGGCGTGAGTGTTGGAGATATCAATATTATTTCTGGAGATACTCAACGCACACCTTTTGATGCTGGTTCTTATGCTTCTGCGACAATTTATATTTCTGGACAAGCAGTTAAATTAGCGGCGGAAAAATTACGGGAGAGATTAGAAAATGAACCGCAGAAGCGTGGAGATAACAGAGAAGAATTAAGTGAAGAGGTAACTTATGCAGCAGATGAATCAACTTTAACTTTCGCTGTTCAAGGTGTGGAAGTAGAAGTTGATATAGAAACTGGTAAAATTCAAGTTTTACGATGTGTGCAAGCTATTGATTTAGGTAAAGCAATTAATCCGCGAATTTGTCACGGACAAGCAATGGGGGGAATAGCAATGGGAATTGGCTATGCTTTAAGTGAAGAACTATTATTTGATCAACAAGGATGTATTTTAAACCCCACATTACGAGAATATCGCATCCCCACAGCGGCAGATATGCCACCAATAGAAGTAATTTTAGTAGAACAAGCCGACCCCCACGGTCCTTATGGCGCTAAAGGAGTTGGGGAAATCACCACCAATTGTACAGCGCCAGCGATCGCAAATGCAATTCGCGCTGCGATCGCTACAGATTGTAGACTATACGAACTTCCCATAACACCCGAAAGAGTTTGGCAAAAACTAAACAACTTTTAAACTGAAACTCTTTTCTTCCTTTGTGTCCTTTGCGGTTCGTCATCATCAATGCTTGACTTCTACCAACAACTAGCAAAAACCTTAAAAAAAAGCCCTGTAGTTTTAGCTACTGTCACCAGCATCAAAGGTTCCACACCCAGAGAAGTAGGCGCGAAAATGTTCATTAGCGCCGATGCTAAAACATTTGGAACAATTGGCGGTGGTGCTGGAGAAGCAAAAGTTTATCAGCAAGCTTTGCAAGTACTGCAAACAGGTAAAAAACAATTTGTAGAAATTGATTTATCTGGCGCACCGCAAAGAGAAACTCAAGGCGTTTGTGGTGGCACAATGCAAGTATTATTAGAGTTATGGTCAGGCAGTGAAAGCTTGAATTTAGTTAATCAGATTATAGATACTTTAATATCTGGGCGTTCTGGAACAATTATCACGCCCTTGAGTACAGATGAAAAACCTTACTTACTACTAGAAACAGAGATAATTGCATCTTTACACACCACAGCATTAATTGAACCTTTGCTAGCACCACCAATATTATTGATTATTGGTGCAGGACATATTGCTGTTTCTCTAACGCAGGTTGCAAAAATAGCAGGTTTTCAAGTTATTGTACAAGACGATCGCTCAGAGTTTGCCACAAAAGAAAGATTTCCTGATGCGTCGCGGGTGTTAGCAGAACCTATCACGTCAATTCAAGAGATATTAGAGAACAATACTAATTTATATATCGCTTTAGTTACTAGAGGTTATCTTCAAGATTTAGCCGTTTTACGCTTGCTACGTAAGTATCCAGTAAAATATATCGGTATGGTTGGTAGCAATAAACGAGTCACCACTGTGTACAAAATCCTGCAAAATGAAGGTTACGAACCGGAATTTCTACATCAAATATATGCACCAATTGGTTTAGATATTGGTGCTTTAACGCCAGAGGAAATTGCAGTTAGTATCTGTGCTGAGTTAATTAAAGTTCGTCGTGGTGGTTCTGGGACTTCTTTATCTGAAAAAATTTAAGTCTGGATGCTTATAGCGCAATACAGTTCAGAATGAGCAACAAAACACTTGTAGAGACGGCGATTCATCGCGTCTTCAAAGGCAAATTATCTACACTAGTAACCTTAACTGAACCGTATTGGACTATAGCGCTTCTCAGTTGAGTTTAATACAAACGTAATACCATTTCACTTTAGTAATGATACAAATACGTGGGTAAGGGTAAAGCACATTGCTCATTCTTCAGATGACTTTAGCTATGAGAGAATGGCACTAAAAAAAGATACAGCCCTTGTTCTGACTGGTTCCCAGGCTCCAGGCTGGGAATCCATTCTGGGAGGCTCCGCCTCCAGTAGCTTGAATTGAGGCAGAGCCTCTTTTAAATACATTCCCAGCCTGGAGGCTGGGAACGAGACGACACAAGCTTTTGGGTTTTTCTTAGTGCCATTCAGCTATGAGACAGGGATTTACAATCCCTGGCGGACGTGCGGTTTCGCGTTAAGTTGTTTACCCCTACGAAAAATCTATATGTATCAAGATTTTCGTGAAATGGTATAACTCCTAGCCCGTTCCCTACAATGGCTACGGTGTACACACAAGTATCTTGACTGACAATGCCAATGCAGTCAGCTAAAATCGAGTTTCATACTCAACTAAGAATCGGTTTTCATCTCCCAAATTACTTGAGCCTCGCATCAGAATTTCATCATTGACTCGATACAGAACGTTGTAAAGGAAAGATTCATTAGTAGAAAGAGGACGTGATAAAGAAAGAGATACGTTTCTATTGATGTCAAACACACCTTCTGCTGATAAATTAAGAATTGAAACTCTTGATGCTTCGTTAGTAGATGGAGTAGGAAATATCCGAAATTCACTGAAACCAACAGCCTGTCCGATCGCAGTGATTGTTCCTTGTAAACCACCTAAAATGGTAGAACTAGCGAAATTAGTCAGTCCTTGGGTTGCATTTGTTTGACCGAAAGAATTTAGAATCGAGCCACCCAACAGAGCAACTATTTCTCCTCGACTACGATTCGGTTCACTCGTCAGTTCTAGATTGTCGCCCAATCTACTAGCTGGCCCGTCTACCCTGGCTTGAACGCGAACGCTACGTAAAGTCCCAAAGTTGTTTACAGAAACATCACTAATTTCAGCAGATAATGGTGATTCCAAAATTCGACTGTTCCTTGCTGATGCTTCCGGGACAATTGCAATCAGTCGGACATCCAGATTTGGGTCAAGTCCTTGACTGGGAATAAACTGCGCGGTGTGGTCGAAGCCCCGCGCTAAGGTAAACTCAGTGGAAAATATGCTCAGTCGTCCTCCTGTCAAGCGAATGACTCCTTCAGGAAGCGGCTTGGCTAATGTTCCATTAATGGTCAAGTCGCCTCTTGCGTCAAAGCTTAATATCGGCTGACTAAAAGCGGCTCCTCCTGGTACAAAGTCGAGTAGAGACTGACTGGTAACACGAACATCGTCGTCTAAAGTCAATTTTAAATCTGCAAACTCTATAGGTAAATTGGGTGGAGTTACTGCGTTAGCGGTACTTTCTGGTGTAGCTACTGGTTCAGCGCTATTCTCTGGTGTAGGTTTGAGGTTAGGGTTAACCTCTTCTCTATTTATGACGTTAGTATTAGCCTCTGCTGTCGCTGCTGCTGTTTTCTCAGCAGTAGCCGAACTTCCAATAATTACCTGACCATCACTCAGTCGAATATCTCCACCAATTACAGGTTTTAACGCTGTTCCGCGAATTACGATATCGCCGCCGACACCGCCTTCATACAGTCCGGCAATTTCAAAGTCGAGTTTGTCTGCTATTGAGACTGTGAGAGGATTTGCTGCTTGCTGAGGATCAAAAATCGGCAGGATGCCTGATACATTTATTTGCCCTTCGTTGTAAGTACCTTGGATACTTTCAACATTCACGGTATTACCATTAAATTGGGCTGTTCCTGTGACATTTGTTAAGGGTTCAGATAAAGCTTCAGCGCGAAAAGTTGCATTATTAAGTGTGGCATTGCCGTTAATAATCGGTTCTTCTAAAGTACCTTGAACATTTAAATCTACTTGTCCTTGACCGTCTACCCAAGCGACTTGATTATTAGTAAACAGGTTTAACAATGCCAATCCTTCATTGTTCACATTGGCGTTGATGCTGATTTGATTGCTATCTGGTTGCACTTCGGCAAAAGGTAACGGAGCAGGTACGCTACCTGTAATGGCAACTGGCTGGGTTCCTGTCACTAATAAGGTACTATCAAAATTCAAACGAGCATTGTTGTAATCAAAGTTAACTTGTCCTGTTTGCACAGGTTGTTTGTTAAGAGTCGCATTTGTCAACGTCACTTCCCCTTTAACACTAGGGTCTTGTAAACTACCTGCTAATGTGGCATCAGCATTTACATTACCAGTGATATCTATGGGGTATTGTTCGATGAAAGGCTCTAAAAGTGATAAAGGTAAACTTGCTACATTCAAGTTTCCAGAAAGTTGCTCAGTTCCTAACTGTCCCGAAAACGCCACTAATCCTTGATTGATTCCAACACTTAAGGGCGAAAGTGTGACGATACCATCGGCAAAACTGCCTTGAGCAACGACTTGATTAATGGAATAATCTCCCCATTGCCAGTTAGCACCTTGAAAATTAAAGCCGACGTTCAATCCAGATTTTAATGAGCCACTAGCTGTAATTGCTCCGCTCAAAGCACCTGTTAATTCTGCAAGGGTGGGCAAAGATGGGGTTTCTTGTCTCTCTTCTTGCCGTTCTTTTGCTATGGATGCTGTAATTTTTGAGAAATATGCTAACTGTGTTTTCAAATCTGCATCGGGCAAACTGATAGACTCGGTGTTAAGTGCCTCTGCTCCAGCTAAGGTTGGAGGCTCTAACCCGGTACCAAAGTCTTGAAAGTCGAAGATATTGAATGCTTGTAAAAGTCTCTCAATTCTGGTTTGACCAAAATTAGCTTGGAATTGAAATTGCGGGTCATTCCCTGTTTGCACATTTCCACTGAGGGCGATGTTGCTATCTCCAATCCGTAATTGACCATTAGCCAAGCTAGCAGTACCATCAGCATAATTAATGCTGCCGCGAAATTCATCTGCTGCTACTCTGGCAACACGAGGCGCTGCGATCGCAACGTCTCCCGCAATGGCATAATTATTCAGATTAACAATCAAGTTCCCCGATAGTTGCCCCCCCAATGGTTGCAATTGATTGTTGGGTAAAAAGCCGCCAATCAAAGCGATGGGAAACTGTTGGGCGTTGATGAACAAGTTATCTCCCTCAGTTCTACCTGTGGTGATAGCTTCATCGCGCTGAACTAAAAATGAAGTTGGACGATAATCTGCACCCAGGTTCAACGCTATCCTATCTTGCTGCCCAGCTAATCGCAGACTTGCCCCCTGTCCCCCTTGAAAATTCACGTTTCCGGTTAACAGTGGGTCAAACGCCAAGTTACTTACCTGGAAATTCCGCAGCCGGATATTGCCATTAGCTTGCGGCACATCTGGAGTCCCTGTAACTTGTCCTTTAAAATCGAGTAACCCTACTATGGCTACGTCACCAGGAACTTCAAAGCCAGTATTTTGTAAGTTGAAATTCTGCGCCAGTACATTTAAATTAAATCCGGCAATTTCCGGTGCGCCAGTTGGTGGAAACTGAATAGCGATCGCACCATTAGCACTCAATCCTGGGGTACTTGCGTTTTCAACTATAATCTGCTGCCCATTCCATTGAAATTGAGCGGTGAGCGGTTTTGCCAGCAGCGCTACTCCTTGGGAAAGGCGGATTTGTCCGGCGGCGCGAATATCTGCAAGCTGGAAAGATTCTGTTGTCCCTGCTAACTGAATGTTGCTATTCAGCCGTCCTCGCAGTTCTGGTGAGAAACGGTTGAGTTGAATTTGAGAAGTGTTGACAACTCCTTGCCAACGTTGTTGTGCCAGTTGACCTCTAGCTCTGACTGTCCCCCCTGCGACATTCAAAACTGCATCTGGCAAAAGGATATTTTCTCCTTGTTGAGCAATAACAACACGTCCGGTAGTGGGATAGGTGGCGGTAGGTGCTTGCACCTGCGCTACTGCTTGTAATTTGCTCAGAGTGCCGGAAATATTGGTATTTGCGGATACATTGCCAATGGTGATGCCGGGTGAAGAATTGTACGCTCGTGCGATCGCATCTCCTGGTAAATTTTGTGCTTGGACATTCAACGCCACCCTACCTTGGGGTGCAAGTTGAAGTTGACCGCTAGCCGTTATTTGCCCTCCCACCTCTGGATTTGCCTGAACACGAGCAACATTCACGTTTAAGGGTTTACCCAGAGAACCAGAAACTCTAGCGTTCGCAGATATACCACCAATATTGAGCGGGGTTGAAATATTGTAACCTTGAGCGATCGCATTTCCTGGTATACCTTGAGCTTGAATATTTACGCCTACCTGACCTTGGGGAGCGAGTTGAATTTGACCGTTGGCTGTGATTTGTCCCCCGACTGGTGGCGTAACTTGAACGTTGGAAATATTAAGGTTCAAGGGCTGTTTGCTCAGTGAGCCAGAGATTTGTGCTTTTGCTGAAACATTGCCAACTGCGATCGGTAGAGTTACGCCATAGCTGCGTGCTAATATATCCCCTGATATACCATCAGCTTGAGCGTTAAACATTACCTCATCTTTGGCTCCCAGTAAAGCTTCACCGCCGCCTGTAATTTGACCACCGGCTGCGGGGACAATATTCAGATTTGAAACAGCAAGTTGAGATCCAGTTTCAGAAACATTCAAGCGGAAATCAGTGTTGATAGTTTTAAATTGAATGCGGTCAACTTGAATCGGTTTGGTGTTGCTTACTTTACCGCTCAGGACTGGTTTTTGAAGTGCGCCTAGTACTTGAATATTTGCTTGAATTTCCCCATTAGCCGGAACTGTCGAATTTACATTCAGCGTATCTAAGATATTTTTTGCACTAACAGGCTTTATTTGAACAGAGACATTAAAACCTGTCTGAGTATTAATTGTTCCATTAGCAAAAAGGGGAACTTTACCAATGTTCGTACTCAGATTATCTAAAGTGACAGTCTGACCTTGAAATATAAATCTCCCATTAAAATTAGAAACCTGCTGAGGAATATTTGGAATTTTAGCAGTGACTTGATTAGCGCTAGCTGTTCCTGTAACGGCTATTTCTGACAGCTTGGGTGGAATCTGAACTCCTAAATCAGCATTTAAATTCCCTCCTTGCAGCACAATAGGTAACTGAATTAAACGACTGATATCAGATGCTTTGAAATTTTGTGTTTGCAGTTGGAGGTTAGTTTGTTGAGCTTTTAATTGTGTTTCGCCAACAATTTTAACAGCCCCTCCCCTAGTGAGTTGAGCATTGATGTCATAACCAATTCTTTGATTTTGCTCTGAAAATCGGGCAACACCACCAACTTGATCTAATATTACCGAGCCTTTCGGTTTAGTTGGTGCGGCGAATGGCATCAACTCGACATCGCCATCTTGAATTTGAAGCGTCTGCAACTCAATTTGAATAAAACCTTCTCCTTCCCCCGCCTTAATTTGAGTTGTCACCCAACTATCATCTTTTTCCTGTTGGATGTAGACATTAGGTTGAACTAACGTGACATTTAATCCTAGTTTTCGGGTAAAAAGAACTTGCAACGGCGAAAACTGAACCTCCAAGCCTTTTACAACCACCTGATCTGAATCAGTGGGAGTTGCTGGTATTGATAGAGAGCTAAATCTTAGACTAGAAAGCGAAAAACGTTCAACATTCCCAACTTTTACCGGACGCCCAAGCAATTCTTGAAGATTTTGCTCCACTAATGGCGCTAAATCTTTATATACATAACTTCTAGCCCACCAAGCACCAACTGCAATTCCAACCAGCAAAACCCCACCCACAGCCAAACTGGTACGTCCTAAAAGCAGGAGCCACACACGACGATTAGATGGTTCCTGATTGTTTCCTGAATTGGGAGATGGCGTCATGATTGTTACCAGTACCAGTACTTTTTCTGGAGTGAGGCTAGAGACAGTTGTATTGACTAGTCACAAGCTATGTTTTCACAAAATTAGAACTTAAGCAAGAACTTTGTGGCAAGTTGTTTCTATTTTCCATTAGATTCTATGCCGACGAGATGGGCTGCAAAGCTATCTATATAATTTGGCGTAATTATTGAATATATTTTGAGTCATATTTTGTCATCAAATATTAATTTTGTTGGTTTTCAATTTCAGAAAACCTTGCTGAAATTAGGAGAAGTATTTAGAAGTTACTAAATCTGGGCAGTATTTTAAGGTGATTCTATATTTATTTAAATTGAAGATATATTTTTTAAATAAAATAATTTCCTGAATAAATTAGGTAATGTTTTATTATTAAATTACTTTGAGATAACTCCTGTATATACAACCCTGGTTATAGAAATTAATCTTTGTAGAATCTAACTTAGTATAGATGACGATGGTAAGTAATTTTAGAGAATGTTTGAAAAGTCCTCTTGTTGGTATCAAAAATTTCAGATCCCCCTAAATCCCCCTTTTTAAAGAGGATTTAGGGGGATCTCCAACGATTTTGGGTTTGCACAGAGATGTGTGTATACCGTAGCCTTACAAAACAGGGAGTAGGGAGTAGGGAGTAGGGATAGAAAAACATTAAAAACTTTAGTTGTGGGTATAAAGCCGACTAAATAAAAAGATTTGTGCTCTTATTGCTTGCAACGAGGCATAATGCGTCCAAATTTTCAATCCCACGCCTGGTTGGCGTGGGTTCCCTACCATTGGTGTCAACTTAACGCGAAACCACACGTCCGCCAGGGATTGTAAATCCCTGTCTCATAGCTAAAGTCATCTGAAGATGACTAGATATCCCCAAAAATATTCAGTCTACTTCAGTAGACTTGAGCAATTAGTCAGGGATTTACAATCCCTGGCT